>JAOUJX010000496.1 GCA_029882955.1 Gammaproteobacteria bacterium | reverse complement strand
CTGGGTTGAGTCAGCGCATGGACGAGTACGCTGTATGTGCCGATTCAGCGAGGCGGTAGAACCCGGTACGGTTTGGACCTGGAATGCTATCGGCAAGGCTTCGGGTAGCTGGGCGCTCGATGGTAAGGCCAACGAATCACAAAAAGGTTTTTTGTTAAACCATTTAATCAGTGAAGAAATTCCTGCAGCGCAGGGCGCGCATCGTTACTCGAATTCTGATCCGGTAACCGGCCAGGCTGCCTGGTATGATGTGCGCGTGCGCGTTTACAAGGCCGAAGATCACGAGCCGAAACAAACCTCACCTCAATTCACCCCCATGAAAGCTGTGCCGGGTATGGAACCCGCGCGCAAGAAATGGCAGGCCTTCGTCAAAGGCCTGGTGAATCAATAGAAGGAACTGACTATGACTCAACTCGCTCTGGTTATCGACCTCAATACCTGTGTTGGCTGTCACGCCTGCGTCACCAGTTGTAAAGAATGGAATACCTCGGGTGAAGCCGGACCGATGGTGGATAAAAACCCCTACGGTGCCGAGCCAACCGGTACTTTTTTTAATCGCGTACAGACTTTTGAAGTCGGAGAATTTCCGAATACGCAGACCGTGCATTTCCCAAAGTCCTGCTTACATTGCGAAGACCCGCCCTGCGTACCCGTCTGCCCGACGGGTGCCAGTTATAAGCGCCCCGAAGACGGTATCGTGCTGGTCGACTACGACAAATGCATCGGTTGCGAGTATTGCTCATGGGCCTGTCCTTATGGCGCGCGTGAAATCGACGAAAAGCAAAAGGTGATGAAAAAGTGCACCCTGTGCGTCGACCGGATTTACGACGAAACTCTGGACGAAGCAGATCGTAAACCAGCCTGCGTTTTATCCTGTCCGACCGGTGCGCGGATTTACGGTGATATCCACGATCCCGATTCCGAAGCCTCACAGGCTATCAACGACTCGAGTGGGTATCAGTTAATGCCGGAATGGGGCACGGAACCGGCGAATCATTATTTACCCCGGCGTAAAACCAAAATTACGATTCACGAGGAAGACCTGCAACGGGTTGATAATCCGTTGAAGAAAGAAGACCGGGTACAACGTGCGCCGACCAGGCGTACGACTCTCGACGATTCGACTTCCTGGTAAATTTAAACAGGCTAAAAGTTATGAAACCTGCATTCTCAGTTATATTTTTAACGACACTCATCGGTGCTGGTCAGGGCCTGTTCCTGGCCTATTACAGCGCCGAATGGTTTTCGGTGCTCTCAGTATTACCGGAACGACCCGTAAACGGTGCCGCCGCAGCAGGCTTGTTAAGTATGGGGCTGTTATTTGCCGGATTAATCGCTTCCTTTTTTCACCTGGGTCACCCGGAGAGGGCCTGGCGCGCGGCGGCCATGTGGCGAACATCATGGTTATCCAGGGAAGTTATTGCGTTGCCTCTGGCGATGATTTTAATCCTTGTCTACACGGTATTAAAGCTGACAGACAATGAGATTGTTGTTTATGAGCTTGCCAATGGCACGCCCGTACTGCTTGAAGTTTTTATCGGCTACACCGCGATGTTCACGGTAGTGGTTTTATATCTTTGCACCGCCATGATTTACACCACGCTGAAATTCCTGCGCCAATGGCATAGTCCGCTAACGGTATTGAATTTCTTTTTACTCGGTAGCGCATCGGGATTCACCCTGGCCGCAGTCTTATCGATCCAGTACGACCCCCATTTGTTCAATTACTTTTCCGCTGTCGCCGTGGTCCTGACCCTGGCAGGTCTGGTTTCGCGTTACCTGTCATTGCTGAGAAATAAAAATCTACGCAGCCCATCAACTCTTCAATCGGCAATTGGCATACACCACCCAACAATAAGGCAAATGGCCCAGGGCGCGATGGGTGGAAGCTTTAATACGCGGGCATTCATTCATACCTACGGGCCTGCCGTGGTGAAGCTGATGCGACGTTTCTTTTTACTCGCTGCCTTTATTGTTCCGGTAGTCTTATTATTAATCAGCAATGAAAATAGCCTGTTACTTTGTGCGATAGCCTTTCTGGTTCAGTACCTGGGATTGCTGGCCGAACGCTGGTATTTTTTCATCGAAGCCGAGCACCCGCAGAATGTCTATTATCAGATGATTTCGTGACTGGTATCTGAAATGGATTGCGGCTCAAGGCCGCAATGACGAGCCTATAACGATACCGTCATTGCGGCCTATAACGATACCGTCATTTCGGTCTATAACGATACCGTCATTGCGGCCTCGAGCCGCAATCCATTACAATCAAAGCTCGGTTTTTCATCAAGGAAGATAGATGGAAGAGAAACAACCCTGCGTTTATCTGTTAGCAAACAAACCATACGGCACACTATACCTGGGTGTTACTTCAAATCTTAAACAGCGAATATGGCAACACAGGGAAAAAGTTGTCGATGGCTTCT
>JAOUJX010000135.1 GCA_029882955.1 Gammaproteobacteria bacterium | reverse complement strand
CAAAACTGCGCTTCCTGCCACGGCGCCAATGGCGAAGCTCAGCCTGGCTGGAAAGAGGCCAGTGGAGATGCATCAGCACCACCGCTTAACGGTAGTGCTCACAGCTGGCACCATTCATTGAGTCAACTTAAGAAAACCATTCAAAAAGGTGGTATTCAACTGGGTGGCTCCATGCCTGCTTTCGAAGCCAGCCTGTCGGATGAAGACGTCGACAGCGTAATTGCTTATTTCCAGTCGATGTGGCCGGACCAAATTTATGCAAACTGGTCGGAAAAGTTCGATGTCGTGGCGCAGAAATCAGTTCAGGCAGACGATATCACCCGTTTACTGAAGCTTCGCCTTGGAACCAACGACGTTAAACCGGCGGAAAAAACCCCTCTCGAAGGGGTCTATCAAACACAATTTGGCGACAAGTTTGCGTATTTAATCGATGGTGGTCGTTACGTCTTTATCGGTGATTTAATCGATCTCGAGCGTGCACAGAACTTAACCGAAATCAGTCGGCGAACGCAGGTAAAAGAAACGCTAGCGGGACTACCAATGTCTGATTTCATCGTATATCCGGCGAAGGGCAAAGAGCGCACCCACTTAAATGTTTTTACTGATACCTCCTGTGGCTACTGTCGGAAATTACATGCCGAGGTAGGACATCTTCAGGACGCCGGTATCAGCGTTCGATATCTGCCCTTTCCACGCGGTGGTAATCGGGGGCCAGGCTATCAGGATTTGAAAAGTGTCTGGTGTGCCGAAGACCCCCTGGAAGCGATGAATATTGCCAAAGATGTCAGCCAGGGTCATTTGGGTGATGGCAATTGTGAGCGTGCCGCTCTGGTCGACAAGGGTTACGTCTTAGGGCAGAGATTAGGTCTGACAGGAACGCCTTTATTATATTCCGCGCAGGGCACTAAATTTACCGGTTATGTGCCTTATAACGAATTAATACCAGCATTGCTGGGTGAGTTGTAGGGGAAAAATAAAAAAAGCCTGTCTTTGCGGCAATTTATTTAGGATACAGCCCTTTGCAGTCAGCGTTCCCAGGAGGGCTTTAGAGTTATGGGGGCAGGAACTAAAAAAATAGTATCGGTTAAACATGAGCTTATTGAGCTTAACAATAAATTTCGTGATAAGGTTCTACTTACCGATGCTTTTTACAAGCAACTAATGCATGCTGGATTTGCGTATAACCAGTGTATATTAGTTTCTATTTTTCCAGATGGTAGCAGCACATATTGTGGGCAGATTATTCGTCAGGATGGCAATGTCGTGGAGTTTGATATTGATTTAGATTTTGCCGAATATTCATCATGGAAAGATATAACTGATGCTTTTCGTATAACAGTTGAAACAAATATAAGATCAAAACCCTGGCTGAAAGAGGTGGTTGCTTTCAATTTGTTCTGTGAGCTAGGGCGTACCTCTAAGAAATAATGTACATCCCTATCGGGGTTCCAACAGTAATTACTTGATCAGTCTGGGATCATAATTGAAGGGGATAATCTCGCTATATACCAATTTTTTGATCCCTGGATGCTGTGGATTGACCAGGTAGTTGTATTCACCCATCACAGCAGCGCTGGGCACCTGAAGAACCACAGAGCTTTCATTGCTTACCCAGTCATCGCCCACCTGTTGCACAGATGCAGCCATTGCGGGCTCGGCCCAATTATCGGGTAATTCAGAAGAGTCTATATGTTGCACAATGGATTCGGGAAAATCCACCTCCAGGACATGAAAATATCTAAGAATATCGGCTCTACCTAAATGAACCAGTAATTCCATGGCTGCTTGTGCCAGACTGCTGCCCAAATATACCACTTTAACTCCTTTGCTGTTCCAACGACCGCCATTATGATAGGCGCCTTCACCTGACATCATTTCATCAACCGATGAAGCATATCTAGGTGCGGCTAAGCGCCAGCCACGGAGCATTTCAGCTGAAGACACCGTGCTCTATACGCCCAATCAATTCCTCGACATCACGCGCACCAAGCTCGGTAACCGAATGATCGAGTGGACTGTCACCGGCAAGAATATCCAGTGGTGTGCGGAGCCATTGAATAGCAGCCTGGTCATTACCTTGCATCATGATCAGTGCTGCATCCTTAAGACGCGCGAATCGCGCAACACGGTCTGATTCGTCAGCACGAAGGTGACCATCTTTTTTGCGCCGGTTCAGGGTAGACGGTGAGATTGATAAGAGTTTGCCAAGAGCTTTCTGCGATAGATCAAGTTCCTTACCCAGTTTGATAATAGCATCGAATGCAAAGCCCTGTTTAATCCGAACCTGCATTTTTTTTCGATCCTCAAGACGCATGCCGGCTACACGCGTAGCAAGCAGTGGATGCCTGATCCGACTTTTGTGTATCTGGCGTTTAATCGTAGCATCAGCAGCGGGAATCTGTTTATTTGCTGCTGTTTTTAAGTGAAGGGCTGATGCCTTGCCTTTCTTAGGAGTGGCTATTGTTTTTTGTACTGAACTCATTTGACATATTTAAAGTTTCCATAAGAACATCATAGTGGTACTGATAGTCCAGGTCAAACTGATACAGAATGTTTGAGTATACCCATTCATCGACCTCAGCACGATATTGAACCACTAGTCGTCATGGGCATATAGAAAACCTGGTTGGAACGACCCGGTGCCAACAATCGATACTAATAAAATTCAATGAACGATATAAAAGTTTTATATTCTACTATCCTTTGAGTCTATTAGACGCAAAGTAGCATTATTATTGTGCTAGTATTCCCTCGAATAAAAACCCAAAGCACAGGGAAATCGAGACCCTAAATGTCTGAGCAGAAAAAAGACGACCAACCTTCAGAGCTAAACCCTGACGCCGGGGCTAATCCAGAAAATCAGTCAAAGCCGGTAGAAGTTGGTGGCCCGCGAGGTAAGGAACCAACTCGTTACGGCGACTGGGAAAAAAATGGCCGCTGTATCGATTTCTAACCATTGAGCGAATCGGAAGAATTATTATGAATACCAGTTCCAGGCATCCCACTTCACCGCACCTGCAAATTTATCGATTACCACTCACGGCTTTACTCTCGGTTACTCATCGGGCGACTGGTGTTTTTCTGGCAATCGGTTCTCTGTTATTAATCTGGGTTCTGGCAGCGCTTGCTGAGGGTCCTGAGGCTTATGCGCAGATGCAACCTTTATTGCAAAGCTGGATCGGACAGTTAGCTCTACTGGGCATAACCTTTTCTTTATATTTTCACTTTTGTAATGGCATTCGCCATCTGTTCTGGGACGTTGGCATGGGCTTTGAACTCGAAACGGTGGACAGGACAGCGAAAATAGTCGTCGTTGTATCGATTTTACTGACAGCAGCGACCTGGATCATTGCAATGGGGGTTGAATAACATGAGTGATTTACGCACCCCCTTATCCCGGGTTAAAGGCCTGGGTTCGGCAAAAGACGGCACCGTCCATTTCTGGCATCAACGCCTGACCGCCCTGGCATTAATTCCACTGGTTCTGTGGTTTGGTTTTGGACTGGCTTCGCTACCGTCAGATTACACGACCCTGACGGGCTTTATCCAGAATCCTGTGGTAGCAGTTGGCCTTATCCTGTTAATCATAATGGTTTTTTATCATGCTCAGCTCGGGTTACAGATCGTGCTGGAAGACTATGTTTCATCGCACGCTAAACGGACAGTGGCAATTATTCTGAGTGGCTTTATCAACCTGATTTTTGCCATTGTCGGTATCGTCGCCGTATTAAAGATATTATTAGGGGCTTAGTTTAATGAGCGCAGATTATAAAATTATCGATCACACATACGATGTGGTAATCGTCGGTGCCGGTGGTGCGGGTCTACGTGCCACGCTGGGAATGGCCGCTGCCGGTCTCTCCACGGCCTGTATTACCAAGGTATTCCCGACGCGGAGTCATACCGTAGCCGCACAGGGCGGTATGAGTGCATCGTTGGGTAATATGGGGCCGGATAACTGGCGCTGGCATATGTACGATACCGTCAAAGGTTCGGACTGGCTTGGTGATCAGGACGCTATCGAGTATATGTGCCGTGAAGCGGTTCCTGCGGTTATCGAACTCGAACATTATGGTGTGCCTTTTTCGCGTACCGAAGAAGGTAAGATTTATCAACGTCCCTTCGGCGGTATGACGACTAATTTTGGTGAAGGTACAGCCCAGCGCACCTGTGCTGCTGCAGACAGGACCGGGCACGCTATTTTGCATACGCTTTACCAACAGTCACTTAAGCATAAAGCAGAATTTTATATCGAATATTTCGCTACTGATTTGATTATGGATGATGGTGTTTGTCGCGGTGTGATGGCCTGGGATCTGGCGACTGGCGAGATTCACCGGTTTCGTGCACATACTGTAGTACTCGCTACCGGTGGTTGTGGTCGGGCGTATTTCTCGGCGACTTCGGCGCATACCTGTACGGGCGATGGCAGTGCGATGGTCGTTCGAGCTGGCTTACCTTTGCAAGATATGGAGTTTGTCCAGTTTCATCCGACCGGCATTTACGGTGCTGGCGTATTGATAACTGAAGGCGTGCGCGGCGAGGGTGGTTATCTTACCAACTCTGAAGGTGAGCGATTTATGGAACGTTACGCGCCGAATGCCAAAGACCTGGCTTCACGCGATGTTGTGAGTCGATCAATGACTATCGAAATTAACGAGGGCAGGGGCGTTGGCCCCGAGAAGGATCATATCTATCTCCATCTGGAACATCTGGGCCCGGAAGTCATCGACGAACGTTTGCCTGGAATATCGGAATCGGCCGAAATATTCGCTGGCGTCGATGTAACCAAAGAGCCAATCCCGGTTATCCCTACCGTACATTACAATATGGGTGGTATTCCGACTAACTACCATGGTGAGGTTGTTACCAGTAAAAATGGCGATCCTGATTCAGTTGTCCCCGGATTAATGGCTATTGGTGAAGCCGCCTGCGTATCCGTACACGGTGCGAACCGACTGGGATCAAACTCCCTGCTCGACATTGTAGTATTTGGCCGCGCTGCGGCTATCAGGGCTTCGGAAACCATAAAACCGGGTACGCCTCACAAGCCTCTTGGCGAGGAAAGCATTGAGCCTTTGATGGAGCGATTTAACAGTATTCGAAATGCCTCTGGTGGAACACCAACGGCTGAGATTAGAAATAATATGCAGCGGACCATGCAAAAACACGCCGCCGTGTTCCGAACAGGCGAATCGATGCAGGAAGGCGTCACACGCATGAACGAGATATTCAATAGTTTCAAAGACGTAGGCATTACCGACCGTGGCCTGGTCTGGAACACCGATTTGGTCGAGACTCTGGAGCTGGAGAATTTGTTACTACAGGCTCAGGCCATCGTTCAGGGCGCTTTGAATCGCCCCGAGAGCCGCGGTGGTCATGCTCGCGAAGACTTTAGCGAACGTGACGATAAAGACTGGATGAAGCATACGCTGGCCTGGGTGGACGAAACCGGACAGGTTAAATTCGACTATCGGCCGGTGCATATGTACACCCTCACCGATGAAGCCGAAGTAATTCCACCGAAAAAACGTGTTTACTAATTAATTAAGAGGATTAATTCATGGCCGAGTTTTCACTACCAGCGAATTCAGTCGTCAAACAGGGCACGGTCTTTAAGGCCGAAGAAGGCGTAAAGAATATCAAACGCTTTATCATTTACCGTTACGACCCGGGTAGTGGTGAAAACCCTCGTACCGATACCTACGAGGTCGATATGGATACCTGCGGGCCCATGGTACTCGATGGCCTGTTAAAAATTAAAGATCAGATGGATTCCAGCCTGTCGCTAAGACGCTCCTGTCGCGAAGGCATCTGTGGCTCCTGCTCGATGAATATCGATGGTGCTAATACACTGGCCTGTACCAAGGCGATATCCGATATCAAAGGCGATGTGAAAGTTTATCCATTACCGCACCAGCCTGTCGTGAAGGATCTGGTCTCCGATCTGACCAATTTCTACGCGCAATATGCTTCGGTCGAACCCTGGATGAAAACCGATTCGGCAACACCGCCCGATCGCGAACGGCTGCAATCCAAAGAGGATCGAGAAAAACTCGATGGACTTTACGAATGTATTCTCTGCGCCTGTTGTTCTACCAGTTGCCCTAGCTACTGGTGGAATAGTGATCGATATCTTGGTCCGGCCGCGTTACTGAATGCCTATCGCTGGATAGTCGATACTCGCGACGAAGCCACTGGCGATCGACTGGACGACCTCGAAGACCCGTTTAAGTTATATCGTTGTCACACTATCATGAACTGCGCCAAAGTGTGTCCGAAAGGTCTGAATCCAGCTAAGGCAATCGCAGAAACCAAAAAGCTGCTGGTTCAGCGTAAAATGTAATGTCCGAGATATCTCGACTGCGTTGGTTATGCCGCCGCGGCATGAAAGAACTCGATGTAGTGATGACAGGATATCTGGATAATTACTACAGAGATGCAGTTGAGGCGGATCAACAAAGCTTTAAAATATTGCTGGAAATGCCGGATCCCGATCTTTTTGCCCTTCTGGTAGGGCGCGATTCAACCGATGACGCCAATCTTGTGAGCCTGTTAATTACCTTGAGAAAACTGGTTAGCAATCGTTAACCATGCAGCAGTACTTAATCAAGCCCTCAGTCACTATATTCATCATTACAGTTTGTTTATATGGCCTGGCTGGCGCTTGTTTATTGTTTTTCTTTAAGCTGGAGGGGGGCTCGATACTATTATTTCTGCTGTTAGTCTTGTGGCTATACCTAGACGCCAGGGCTTTTTATCGCGCAAATAAATCGATTTCAGACACCCTGACCGTTAATTCCACCGAAGGCTATATCGATTTGAATAATAGCCACCAATTTAATTTTTTTACGGTCTATACTAATCGTAGTTCAATCATCATAAAGTTGAGAGACAAGGGGCATCGACAGAATTTGATATTATTAGCGGATCGCTTTCGATCCAGAAATGATTATCTCGAATGCCGTTATCATTTAATCCGACTAAACCAGGGTATTAATGCTAGTTAAAGTTGATAAAGCTCGAATTATCCATGCTCCGTCGCCCCGTAGCTTTGCCGGGTTAATGGATTTATACGAATATAATTATCTTCGCCTGCGAAAAATAGCGCCCGACCTCGAAATTGCGGACAGGATGGTTTCGACAGTACCTCAACACCATGATCTGTATCTCTCGGTCAGCGAACGGTGTAAATACACTACTATGCTGAGTATGACTTATCGTTTCGGCGAGCCAGACAACTATATTTTCGAACCAGACCTTCACTTAAAGGTATACCACGACGCCCGGGTTGTAGAAGTGCAGCAGCTTCGATCACGTACCCGAGGCTTTATCGATATTAACGATGAGATTCAGCATAAATGGATGATGAACCGATTTCTTTACAAATGGTTGGGATATTGTCTACACCAGGGTCATTATTTTCAACCCATGCGACCTTATAAAAAACAGCTTCCGCAATCCAGCTAATCCCCTATCTTCTTGTATTTATTACTAAATACAAGAAGATTATAATTAGATAAACAAATACGCCTTGACCTTCTCCTGCGCTTAGATTAAATTCCTGACTGAAATGGTCAGGAATTAAGGTTAGCCTATGCGATTGTCTACTAAAGGTCGTTATGCAGTTACCGCAATGATGGATATTGCATTACACGAAAACCGGGGGCCGGTGACATTAGCCGACATCTCCCAGTGTCAGGGCATCTCACTGTCCTATCTGGAGCAATTATTTTCGAAACTACGAAAACATGGCCTGGTTGAAGGTGTTCGAGGTCCCGGCGGCGGTTATCGATTGGCCAAACCTGCGAGTGATATATCGGTTGCCCAGATAATTCAGTCGGTCGATGAAAAGCTCGACATGACAACCTGTGGTGGCAAGGGTAATTGTTCCAGGGGAGGGAAGTGCCTAACGCATTATCTATGGCATGACCTGTCCTGCAAATTATACGAATTCCTTAGCGGGATCAAGCTTGACCAATACGTTAACCGACCCGATATTAATGAACTAGTGATTAAACAGGATGCACAGTACGGACGTTTTCTTAGTCGTCCTAATGCGGCAGCCTAATTGGAGAATAAAGTGAGTGATTTGAAATTACCTATCTATCTTGACTACAGCGCCACTACGCCGATTGACGCGCGTGTCGCAAAAAAGATGGCAGAGTACCTGACTATCGAAGGACAATTTGGTAACCCGGCATCGCGTAGTCACGAATTTGGGTGGAAGGCTGAAGAAGCAGTTGATTTGGCTAGACAGCAGGTTGCTAGCCTGATAAACGCTGATCCACGTGAAATCATCTGGACCAGTGGTGCCACTGAATCAGATAACCTGGCAATAAAAGGTGCAGCACATTTTTATCGGAAGAAAGGTAATCACATTATTACGATCAAAACCGAGCACAAGGCTGTCCTCGATACCTGTCGGCAGTTAGAGCGCGAAGGATTCGAAGTCACTTATCTCGATCCTGAAGAAAATGGTCTGATCGATCAAGATAAACTAAAAGCCGCCGTTACCAGCGAAACCATTCTTATTTCGGTGATGCATGTTAATAATGAGATCGGTGTCATACAGGATATCGCGTCAATTGGTGAATTCGCGCGCGAAAATAAAATCATATTCCATGTTGATGCAGCCCAGTCTGCAGGCAAAGTCGGTATCGATATGGAGGCTTTAAAGGTCGATTTAATGTCCTTTTCGGCGCACAAAGTTTATGGACCCAAAGGGATTGGTGCGCTGTATGTTCGCCGCAAGCCTCGTATTCGTCTGGAAGCGCAAATGCACGGTGGCGGTCACGAAAGAGGGTTACGTTCGGGTACCCTGGCGACGCATCAGATTGTCGGCATGGGAGAAGCATTCCGCATTGCGCAAGAAGAAATGGCGACCGAAAACGAACGCGTCCGTATGTTACGCGACCGTCTATACGATGGCCTGAAAGACATGGAAGAGGTTTATGTAAATGGCGATTTTGAGCAGAGAATAGCTGGAAATCTCAATATCAGTTTCAATTTCGTAGAAGGTGAGTCTCTCATTATGGCATTACGTGACCTGGCAGTATCTTCAGGTTCAGCCTGTACATCGGCGAGTCTTGAACCATCTTACGTATTACGTGCCCTGGGTCGTAATGACGAATTAGCTCACAGTTCGATTCGATTCACCATCGGACGATTCACCACCCTGGAAGAAATCGAATATACCGTGAACCTGGTTCGGTCTGCGGTTGAAAAATTACGCGCTCTGTCGCCGCTTTGGGATATGTACAAAGATGGCATAGATTTAAATTCTGTTGAATGGGTAGCGCACTAAAGCGCTGTCAATAAAGAGGTTAATTAAAAATGGCTTATAGTGAAAAAGTTCTGGATCATTACGAGAACCCGCGCAATGTCGGAGTGATCGAAGACGACCAGAGAGTAGGGACAGGCATGGTTGGTGCGCCAGCATGCGGTGACGTCATGAAATTACAGATCAAGGTTGGTGATGACGGTATTATAGAAGATGCCAAGTTTAAGACATATGGTTGCGGTTCAGCTATCGCTTCCAGCTCGCTGGTAACCGAATGGGTTAAGGGAAAGAGCCTGGATGAAGCAGCACAGATTAAGAATACACATATCGCGGAAGAACTGGCTTTGCCGCCGGTGAAAATTCACTGTTCAGTATTGGCAGAAGATGCCATAGCCGCAGCGATTGAAAACTATCGTGAAAAGAATC
>JAOUJX010000495.1 GCA_029882955.1 Gammaproteobacteria bacterium | reverse complement strand
CTTCAAAAATATCGTGAGTTATTTAATTCCAGCGGCCTTAATATTGCTTTCGAATGCGAAAGCAGCGGAAGAAGATGGCGGATACTTCATGGGCGTCGGCCTCGGCAGCTCTCAATTCCAGTTAAACCAGACAGAAATAGTCGTGAGCTACAGCCCGCTAACCAGTGCCAGCAGTTTTAATGAAAGCGAGACTGCATTCAATGTGCTCGGTGGAATTCGATTTGATGAATATCTTCCCCTGGAATCAGAATTAATATTTGCAGGTGATATTACCGTCAGGGATGCGGGGCGAACCTATAAACTTTTCAATGCGAACACAGCAGACACGAGGCTTTTTGCCCGACTGGAGGTACATTTATGGAGTATCCACGACCCTGCTGGTGATTTTGATACGATTAATAGCGGCACAGATCTGACCTACAGTTTTGGTACGGGTATCAATGTATATGGCTGTCGCTCCAGGCACTACCTTGAACTTCATCGAAAAATGCTGGCTCAGGCTTCGGCACAGAGCATAGAAAAGGAAAAGTGGCTATACGGGTTTCGACTCGCCCTGTACGACCTGGCAGTCAACCGGATCCCGATGTATACGCTCATTCACCGTATAAAACCCCAGGCTTTTCTCCCCCGCATGACTCAGACCTGGTACACATTATTCAGGGAGTTCTGCAGGTGAATACTGTTATATTATCAGGTCAACAGAACGGCCATAACCAGAACAGCCTTATGAAAATTTTTTTATCCATTATCCTGCTACTTTTTTTCGCTTATCTCTTGCTCGTCGCAGGCATGTTTATATTCCAGCGTAGTCTACTTTTCTTCCCTGTGCCTTATCAGGAAGGTATTGACCGGGGCGAGATAACATTCTCCAACCAGGGTGTTAAATTACAGGGCTGGATTCTGAACCCCGGTCAGTCTCGCGCTATGATTTATTTTGGCGGCAACTCCGAAGCTATCGAAGATAATATTTATAATTTTGAAACAATCTTCAGCGATTACAGCATTTACCTGATTCACTACCGCGGCTACGGCAAAAGCGAAGGTAAGCCTGGTGAAGCCGCGCTATTTTCAGACTCGATCGCGATTTACGATCAAATTAGATCTCAATACCAGTCGGTCAGTTTACTGGGGCGCAGTCTGGGCAGTGGTGTGGCGGTATATCTGGCATCGAAACGCGAGGTTGAAAAGCTTATTTTGTTGACACCTTACGACAGCATCGCCGAAGTGGCGCAGCATCATTACCCTATCGTTCCGGTACGTCTGCTCTCCAGGGACCGCTTCGAATCGTATCTCTATGCACCAGAAGTGACAGCACCGGTGCTCATCGTCACAGCGGAGCATGATCGCGTAGTCCCCGCAGCACATGGTTTAAAGCTGAGAGGTTATTTTACCAATACAAAAGTCATCTACCGTATGATCGAATTGGCGGCTCATAACGATATCACTAACTTTACCGAGTACCAGCAATTGCTGGGTGAATTTATCGGCAACTAGACCTGGGCAGAGCGCCAGTGCGATATGGAGTTCGCATAGTATTTAATTAAATCCAGCGACTCTGGTCTGGCGCGTAACAAACCATCTTCTGAATCGATAAAGCCCCTGCCCTTTAACATGGTGAGCGCACCGTTTAATACACCTTCGCAGGCATTTGCTGACAAATTGATGGGTGCACCAATATCTCGAAGTGTTTCAATCCGCTTTGCGGCCTTCGATTTCAATACCAGTTCGTCGAGCCAGTCCTGCTGGTTGTCGAGCACAATTTCGCACATCAGAGCCATAGGCAGAACAGGTATAATCTGCTCAATTTCCTGCATCAGCCGATGGCTCAACTTTTCTACAAAAGTCATTCGTTGGCTTGCTTCAATTTTCGATAAATCGATATTTTGTTCATTACAATATTGCTTAATCGAAACAGGCTTGCCGAAATTTACACTGGCATAGCCAAATCGTAACCAGCGCTTTTTTCGCCCCATGAGCAACACTTTAGTGATAAAGCCTAACGTTGTTTTAACAATAAACCAGAGACTACGTCGCTTTGCACTGGCATCGAGTTTGCGTACCAGACTGATATCCTCGATAACACGGTCGTAATTGATGCCGACCGGGACCAGCACCACGTCTCGATCAATATCGATGTGATAATCGCGTAGCATATAATCAAGAAATCCCTGACGCGGCTGACGGAGTTTACCATCTTTGCTCAAACCGCCTTCGAGGAACACAGCCTGCACCACGCCCGCTCGTGTAGCCAGGTTGACATATCTTTCCAGTACCCGACGATATAAAGCATTGCCTGACTCGCGGCGCACAAAAAAGGCACCCATCGACTTTATCAGGGTTTGTAACGGCCAGATCCTGGCCCATTCACCCACCGCGTAGGATAGTGCAGTTTTCTCGGCGACCAGAAACGACACCAGTACATAATCCATATTACTGC
>JAOUJX010000134.1 GCA_029882955.1 Gammaproteobacteria bacterium | reverse complement strand
CATCGATGAAACCGGGAATCTGGCGAAAGTGAACTTTATGGTGGAGTAGCGAAAAGTGAATTGTTTCAATGCTTTAACCCTGAATGCCTGCCGATTAAGGACGGGGAGATTAATTCCCTGTGTTATGGAATACTGCCGGATGGGCAGCTTATCCATGCTGCCACATTAGAAGCATCTAATTTGCGGAGTTGTGTCATGAAACACCATTTTCTGAATAGATTTGGCCGGGTCATTATGGTTTGCGTACTTACTCTGGGTTCACTCGGTATCGTCGCATACCAGTCAGAGGCATATGCTGCAGGAGCCGGTGGTAAGGGCGGCGGGAATTCCGGGGGTAATGGAAATGCCGGTGAGAATCGATCATCCAACAAAGATAATGCGCGGTATCAGGGTAAAGGCTCCGGTGAGAAGCAGATCATGATATCTAAAGATCAGTCGAAAGAAAAAACAAGTTATGAATTATGGCTGGAAGGATTGCTGGCAGAATAGCCGATTGATTTTCCCCCTGCTAACGAATCCCCCTCGCTACAGCAAGATTCTGAAATTATCTCTTATTTTCCGGTCCAGTTCGGGATTTAGATATTCGGGCTGATGATTTTCTAACACCACTCTTACCCTGTCATTAGCTGTTTGCCAGATATCCTTCGCGCCCTGATCGGCCCAGCTAGTCGGTTCGATTCGATCACCATGCTTCGGATAGAAATAATCGCGTTCCATGGCCTCCATGGTTTGTGTTTCACCGATGAAATGGCCTTCTCCCGTGATGACGTTTTTCATGGCGTCGAATGCGAGGGTCTCTTCGCTAACTTCGATGCCGCGAATCATGCGATAAACATGCGAGAGCATTTCATCGTCGACCAGGAAGGCTTCGAAAGACGCACCGAGCAGGCTTGCCATCATACCGGAGGATTCGTAGACCATGTTGGCTCCGGAGAGTCCACAGGCCAGTGACGACAGGGCTTTTTCCATGCCCATTTGCGCATCGACCGCCTTGGCATCGGACATGCTCGACGCAACCCCCGACGGTACACCGATATAATTGGCGAGCTGTGCGGCACCCGCATTGAGCAGAGATATCTCGCCACCGCCGCCGCAGAAGGCGCCGGTGCGCAAATCGATAACAAACGGCCAGTTGGAAAAAATCATCGGGTAACCGGGCGAGAAAATATTCACCATTACCAATGCTGCCAGTGTTTCGGCGAAAGAGGCTGCGAGCATACCGTCGATGGTGGCTGGAGACGTCGCACCGGACATGGCCGCTATAATGCAATTCAGCGGCATACCGTGTTTAATGCTGGCGAGCGCGACATCGAAAGCATCTTCACCATACCGCATTGGTGAAATAATCGGACTGATGTGTGCCTTGCAAAATGGTTTCTCGGCAAACTTTCCTTCTCCGCCAGCAATCCAGTCAAACATGTCAACGATGGGATCAACGTGTGTGCCCAGCGTAAAGCTGGTGCCGACTGGTTTTTGTGTGCCGCGCATCAGGCAATAGGCGGTATTGATATCCAACTCAAAGATGTCGGGTACATCGGTGGCAACACAACAGCGCGTAAACCAGCTGATATTTGGCAGGGTATCGGCCAGTCGGGTAAAGTCGTATAGGTCTTCGAGAGTCGAAGGTCGGTAAATACGGCTATCGAGATCGAGGGTTTGTACGGCTGCACCGCCAGTACCAAAATAAACCCTGTCGCCACCGACTTCGAAACTATGTTTTGGGTCTCGTCCGTGGAATACGAAGGATTTGCAGGCGCCGTCAATAATATCTTCGACCATGCTTTTCGAAAAACATAAACGTCCCATATTATTAATAGTGGCACCGCATCTTAATGCCTGCTCGGTGAGTGCCGGAGGCGAGTCACCCATGCCGAGTTCGGCGAGCATGCGCAGGGAAGTATCGTAGATTTGCTTTACCTGATGGTCGGTTAAGGGTTTGTACTGGCCGCCGACTGGACCAGGAGGTGCGGGGTTTATCGCCGGAGGTTTGCTGCGTTTGGCCAGCATGGTCTCGCGGCTGGTAGAACCTCTTCGGCTTCGGCGTGTCATGATCGTACCCGGTTGTTTTCGGGGTCATATAAAACTGGATCGACGACCATGGCCGGGTATTGCTTACCGAGTATGCCGACGCTGAGAGTGTTACCAATTCCTGCTTCATGTGGCTCGACAAAGGCGTAGCCAATATTTTTTTCGGTACGGAAACCGTAACCACCAGAGGTAATACTGCCAACCTGCTTGTTATCAGAAAAAACAGGGTCACCGTTGTGTGCTGCGGCGATGTCACAATCGACGCTCATCGAAACAAAAAGTTTTCGCGGGCCGCGTTCGATCTGCTCAAGCAATGCGGTCTTACCGATAAAGTCCACTTTGTCCAGATTCACAAAACGTTCCAGTCGTGATTCCATTGGATTATGTTCGACAATTAAATCGGCCTTCCAGTGACGATAGCCTTTTTCAAGTCTCATCGACTCGGTCGCATAGAGGCCGAAATGGCCCAGGTTGAAATCGGTACCAGCCTCATTCAAGATTTTCCAGACCAGGTAAAGCTGTTCGTTAGGGACATGTAATTCATAGGCCAGCTCACCGGAAAAACTAACACTCATGGCAACGACTTCGGCATGGCCGATGAACATATTTCTAGCCCGTAACCAGGGGAACGCCTGCCTGGACCAGTCGCAGCGTGGTGAAACCGACTGTAATAACTCGCGCGATTTTGGCCCTGCGACTACCAGAATGGTGTGGCTGGCGGCCATTTCGGTGACGCTGACGGTTTCTGGCCTATGCTGATTTAACCAGTCGCGGTCATGCCATTCGGCAGCGGCAGCAGAGCCATACCAGTATCGGTCTTCACCGAGCTTAACCAGCGTCGCTTCGGTTAGAATATTGCCCTTCACGGTGAGCAGGTAACACAGACTGAGTTTACCGATATCGGTTGGAATTTTTCCGCAGATCATTCGATCGAGGAAAGCTTCTACGCCGTTACCACTAATTTCGTAGCGGTTAAAGCCGGAGACTTCCATGATGCTAACACCCTGTTGTAAAGTTTTTATTTCCTCGGCGACGATATCCTGAGTTGGCGTGAATCGATAACTATGTTCATCGACAAAATTAGCATCAGGTTTGAAAAACAGGGCGCGCTCCCAGCCATTTACCACGCCCCAGGCGCAGTTCATTTGATCGAGTACCGGGTATAGCGGTGTGGTACGCGCCAGCCGCGAAGCTGGACGGTGCTCATGCGGCAGGTGGTAGTGGAATTCATTCTGATAGTCTTCAATGGCCTTTAAGCAGGTATGTTCGGTATTGGCATATTGTGAAAATCGACGCGGGTCGAGAAACCAGGTCTCCCATTCGCTCTCGCCATGCACCATAATTTCTGCGAGTATTTTGCCGTGACCGCCGCCTTCGCCGATACCCGCGCGTAAGCCAATTGCGCAATAGGCGTTTTGGATATCGGGTATCGGGCCGATCAGCGGCGCCCCGTCGATCGTATAGGTAATCGGGCCATTCACCACGGTATGAATGCCAGCTTCGGCGAGTGACGGCATGCGTTCGAAAATTCTTTCCATATTGTCGAGGCAGCGATCCAGGTCGGATGGGCAAAGTGCCTGGGTGAAATCAGGGTCGATGCCGTCCATACCAAAGGTCTGGCAGCCCTGTTCGTAGACACCTACCAGCAGGCCTTTTTTTTCCTGGCGTGAATAAAAGTCATCGCCGGGATCACGAATAATGGGGACGCGGAAATCCAGAGCCTCGATCTCAGGCATGGTGTCGGTGAGAAAATACATATGCTCCATCGATGTTACCGGATGGTTTACTCCCAGCATATTGCCGACTTCGTTGACTCGGTATCCGGTGGCATTCACCACTTTTTCACAGGTGATATCGCCTTTTTTTGTGTGAACGATGAATTCGCCGTTCGCCTTGCGGGTAATGCTTTCGACCGGATTAAAACGATAAACTTCGGCGCCAGCCTCGCGTGCCTTGCGGGCCAGGGCGAAGGTAATGCCGGCCGGGTCGATATCGCCGTCGAGCGGGTCCCACCAGGCACCGAGCAATCCGTCGGTGTTCATCAATGGATGACGAATGCCTGCCTCATTGGCGCTGATGAACTCCATTTCAACGCCCATGCCGGCGGCCATGGCAACATTGTGTAGATAAGTATCGACCTGGTTCCTGGTATGGGCAAGTCGCATGCCGCCGGTGATGTGATATGAAATCGGGTTGTCTTTATCTGCCGCCAGCTCACGATATAGGTCTATGCTATGCCGCTTTAATGCCACCATCGTCTGATTGCCGCCAAACTGGGTCACCTGTGCTGCTGCATGCCAGGTTGAGCCGGAAGTGAGCTCATCACGTTCAACCAGGACAACATCGGACCAGCCCTCGCGGGTTAAATGATAAAGCGTCGAACAACCGGCAATGCCGCCACCGATGACGACGACGCGCGCATGAGATTTAATTTGTTTGTCGGACATGTCCGGCTCCAGGAGCTTAATTAGATAGTAACCAACTCGCTAACTTCGTCACTAATGATCTCGCCGATGACTTTCATATCCTCAATTTCGAAGGTTAGCGGAATGCGTAAATCGAAAGTGGTAGTGAGTATGGCCAGTGTCTTCGGCAAGTGCTGCTGGTTATTCAGATAGCGCCAGCTATCGTAGCGACTGGTAAAACCATGTGGTTGTTTTCCGCCAAACCATTTCAGTTCGACGCCGCGACTGGCACAGTTTTGTACAAATGTTTCGATATTCTGCTCAGCTAGCGCTTCGACGCGAAACTGCAAAGAGCTACCGACATAAGTTTCCGCCTCCGGTCGATGTGATAACTGAATATCAGAATTTCTCGAAAGGCTTTGTTCGAGAGCCTGGTAGCGGTCATTCCAGCGCCGACAGTTTTCATCGAGCAACGGCAATTGAGCGCGTAAAATAGCGGCACGTAAATTGTCCATGCGCCCGCTATAGTTAGGTGTATCGAGTTTTATATCTGCGAATATCGATGGGTCAGGGGCCGCGTCGTGGCGTTCGAACAACATGTAAGAGCCTGAATGCATGACCGCTCGCGCCATGATATCGGCATCATCGGTTGTTAAAAAGCCACCTTCGCCGGAATTCAGGTGTTTATAGGTCTGGGTGCTAAAACAGGCGATTTTGCCGAAAGTTCCAGATCTTTGTCCTTTCCAGAAAGCCCCCATTGTGTGGGCACAATCCTCAATTAGAGTGACGTTATATTTATCGCAAAGCGTTACAACAGCATCCATATCCGCGATATGCCCGCGCATGTGCGAGATCATGAAAAATCTTGCACCGGACTCCTGCATCATTTGTTCGAGGTGATGTAAATCGACACAGTAGTTTTGGTCGATTTCTACTAATACAGGTACGCCACCGGCATTGTTGATAGCGCCGGGAACCGGTGCCAGGGTAAACGCGTTGGTAAGTACGGCCTCGCCGGCTTGTAAGCCCGCCGCCTTGAGCGCAATATGTAATGCGTAGCCACCCGAAGCGCAGGCCAAACAATATTGCTGACCCATATAATCGGCAAATTCCGATTCCAGCAGCGCCGCCTCGGCGGTTTCGCCTTCGACCACGTTATAACGATGCAGTCGGCCGCAGCGCATGACTTCTACCGCACGTTCGATTCCGGCCTCGGGTATCGGCTCCTGCTGGGTGAATGGTTTGTTGAAGGTCAGCTTAGTCATAATGCTGCTGATCATACACCTCAAAGTCCCATTCCTGCTCAGGAAAATACTTGCGTAAACGCCAGTCACAGGCACGAGCATGGCCTTCCATACCCTCTATACGAGAAATTCGTGAGCCTATCGCGCTGAACACCTCGTTGGCGGATTTGTCGAGTTGCTGGTAAGTTAATACCTTCATGAATTTCTGCACATTTAAACCGCCGCTGTAACGACCGGCGCGTTTTGTCGGGAGAATATGGTTGGTTCCCGAGCACTTGTCGCCATGTGTGACTGTGCTGCCTTCGCCAAGAAACAAAGATCCGTAGTTATTCAGGTTTTGCTTCCACCACTCGAGATCGTCGGCCATGACCTGCAAGTGCTCGCTGGCGTAGGCATCGCTGACTTTAACTACTTCCTGGCGGTTCTCGCAGACGATAATTTCGCCGTAGTCACGCCAGGCCTGATTCACTACGTCGGCATTAGGCATATCGGCTGCAACTTTCGGAAACAGTTCGTTAACCTTGTTAGCCAGGGCCTGCGACGTTGTAAATAACCAGACCGGTGAATTGATACCGTGCTCAGCCTGTGAAGTGAGGTCGACTGCAATCGTCATCGGGTCGGCGCTGTCGTCGGCAATAATCGCCGATTCGGTTGGTCCTGCAAATACATCGATGCCGACCTGGCCGAATAAAATACGTTTGGCTTCTGCGACATAAGCATTGCCCGGTCCGACGATGATGTCGGCTTCCTGTCCGGTGAACAGGCCTTTTGCCATCGAGGCAACTGCGTGCACACCACCCATTTCCAGAATCATATCCGCGCCGGCCAGGTCCATCGCATAGCAAACCGCAGGATCAATCGAGTCACCGCGTGGCGGTGAGGCTGCAACGACGAAGGGTACGCCGGCTACTTTTGCTGTCGCAACACTCATGATCGCCGAAGCGGCGTGAGCATATCGTCCGCCAGGCACATAACAACCGGCACATTGTACGGGTAGCACGCGTTGCCCGAGTATGACGCCGGGCTGAGTTTCTATTTCGAAGGACTGCATGCTGTCGCGTTGGGCCGTTGCAAAACGCGACACCTGCTCGTAGGCGAAATGGATATCATCTTTGACATGCTGTGGTACAGAGTCGATCAAACGTTTTTTCTTTTCGTCGCTGAGGACAAAGTCGCCGTCCCAGTTATCGAATTTTTTAGCGAGTTCTGCGACTGCCGCTTCACCGCGAGTATCGATATCGGTCAGCATTGCCTCAACCGTATCGCGTACCTGGCGGTCGCCTTCTTCAGGTGACAGCGCCGGTTTTTTAACCTGAAACATGGCTTGTTCTCCTTAAATATAACCCGGCAGATTGTAGACATGCGGATAGCCAAATAATGAAATGCTACCGCCGGTATGCAGAAAAACAACGTTTTCACCTTTCTTGAAATGACCCTTGCGAATCAGGTCGACTAACCCGGAAAAGCCTTTGCCTGAGTAAACTGGATCAAGCAATATGCCTTCATATTGCGCCATCAGCTTTACTGCTTCCACCATGGCATCGGTGGGCAGGCCATAACCGTCACCGACGTAGTCACTATTGGCGACTACGCGTTCACGTTTAACGATATCGGGATTCAATCCCATGAATTCGGCGGTACGTTGCGCCAGACCAAATACCATTTCTTCCTGCTTTTGCCTGGGTGCGCGTACCCCAACACCGTAAACCGGAATACCGCTATTCATACCTTCCATGCCGAGTACCAGCCCGGCCTGAGTGCCAGAACTGCCCGTGGCGTGTACGAGGTGATCGATACGCAAAGAACGATCGTTCGCCTGGGTTGTTAATTCGACTGCTGCGTTGACGTAACCCAGTGCACCAATTTCGTTGGAGCCGCCACCGGGGATGATGTAAGGATTTTTGCCGTCCTCGCGGAGCTTTTGAGCAAGGTCTTCCATCGCCGCGTTCATATCGGTATCGGCAGGACGCTTTGAAATAGTCGAGCCGTGTAACTGATCGAGTAACACGTTACCGTTAAAAACATAGGCATCGTCTGCGTAGCCGGTGCGGTCCTCGAGTAGAACGTGACATTCCATCCCTAGTTTGGCGGCAATTGCCGTTGTTTGGCGCGCGTGGTTCGACTGGGTGGCACCCTGGGTAATAATGCTATCCGCCTTGTTTTCGATAGCATCCGCCATGAGGAATTCAAGCTTGCGAGTCTTGTTCCCACCTGAAGAAAGGCCAGTACAATCGTCACGTTTAATCCAGAGGTTCGGGCCACCGAGGTGTTCGCTCAGCCGGGTCATCGGCTCCAGCGGTGTCGGCAGATGGGCGAAATGTAATCGAGGGTAGCGAGAAAGATGCATGATTGTTTCCAATTATTAATTTTACGCATGATCACATAATAATTTAGGCAATAGTAATGCTAATTACTTTGTTTAAAATTAGATATTGTTATAATTAGCCAATGGATATCAAATGGCTCGAAGATTTGCTGATATTGCTGGAAGAAAAGTCTTTCACTCGAGCAGCCTTGCGCCGACATGTCACGCAACCGGCGTTTTCTCGTCGTATCCGTTTATTGGAGGAGTGGATAGGGGTCGACCTGATCGACAGGAAAACCAAGCCGATACAGGTGTTGCCTGTTGGCACTGTACTAGAAGAAGGGGTTCGAGATGTCGTGAACCGACTTTATGCTTTGCGCAGTGACGCACAGGCAAATGCAGAAAACCGTCAACGAGTCACTTTTATCGTTCAACATACTCTGGCGTTATCGTTATTTCCGTTGCTCATTCGAAAAATAAAGCAAGCCCTGCCGGAAACCTCCTACCGGATAAACCCGGAGAATAATGACGATTGTGAAAATGCTTTTTTAAAAGAGGGGCATTTCTTGCTGGGATATGAAACAACTTACCGAAGCTTCGACTTTTCGCACCTGCCGGTTCATCGGTTACCAATTGGTACTGACAGATTAGTACCAGTCGTCAGTAAAAAATTTACCGGGCGTTTTAAAAACGATGAGGAAATGCTTGCCAGTAGTCTGCCATTGTTGCTGTATCAGCAGGGTGGTTTTATGGCGGATGCTTTAACTAAAACCTGTCTGCCTTCGGTGATGCGAAACCACCGCGTTGAGGTTATCTGTGAGTCGGCTTTTTCTGCCAGTTTGAAAGAAATGGTACTTGCCGATATGGGGGTTGCCTGGTTAGCGAAAGGGATTATTAGTCAGGAGCTGGATACAGGATTATTGGTATCTCTGGAAGCGATGCTGGGCAGTACGGAGCTGAATATACTATTATTCTACCGACAGGATAGTCATTCAGAGCAGGCTGAACAGATCTTCCGATTGATTGAAGGTTTGTTTGCTGAGAGTTCTGAGTCTTAGGAATAATGACCCCTGGATTTTTGTTGACTCGCCAGTGGCAGGATACGCCACAGGGCGTTCGCCTCGATCTATGGTTTAGTACCGAGCAGGGGCCTCTCGCTGTCAGCGTTCACCAACAACACCCCATCTTTTTTATTCGTCAAGGCGATGCTTCTGAAGTTGAGTCTGTACTGCAGGATTTACCCGGCATAACCTTTAAGCCGCTGGAATTAAAAACCTTTAAACAGGAAAAAGTAGTCGGTGTATATTTTAAATCCCAACAGCAGCTTTACCGTGCCCGTGATTTGCTCACTAACCATGCTTTACCCTGTTATGAGTCTGATATTCGGCCGACCGAGCGGTATTTAACAGAGCGCTTTATTACCGGGGCTGTCATTGTTGAAGCCGATTACCAGAAGCAAAGACTGGACAATGCAAAAATTAAACCGTCCAACTATGTCCCCAATTTGTCTATTATGTCAATCGACATTGAATCTGACTTCGAAACCGAACAGATTTTTTCTATTTCGTTTGTTTCGACGGATCAGAAAAGAACTTTAATCATTGGTAATGGAGAGAACTCAGAACGAATCGAATACTGCGCAGATGAAGCGAATTTATTGAAGCGCTGGGTCGAATGGGTTGAAGCCATCGACCCGGACATTTTTATTGGCTGGAATGTAGTGAATTTTGATTTCAGGCTGATACAGAAAAGAGCGCAGGTATTGAGAATAGCGTTACAACTGGGTCGTGATAAAAGCATACCGAGC
>JAOUJX010000133.1 GCA_029882955.1 Gammaproteobacteria bacterium | reverse complement strand
AACCGTCGCTGACGATGATGACGATGCTCCGCGAGCCGAGTAAATTGCGTGCGTAGCTACGATTGAAGCTCTGTAAGGACTTGTCGATGCGGGTACCGCCATCCCAGCCGGCTGAAATCAAAGCCATCTTTTCGCTGAGTTTAAGTCGGCTCGGTTCGCGCAGAGTTTCACCGATATGCACCAGTCGGGTGTGAAAGGCGAAGGCATCGGCGGCCTTGAATGCGCCGAGCATGCCGCGCGCGAAGCGAAGAAATAAATTGCTGTAAACACTCATTGATCGACTCACATCGAGCAGTAATACCAGTTTTGGCGCTTGCTTTCGACGTTGGCGAAAACTCAGTGACAGTGGTAACCCGCCGTAGCGCAAACTGGCACGGACGGTACGTCGCATATCGATGCGTCGTCCGCGCTGGTCTACCCGCTGGCGTCGCAGCAATCGTTGGCGAATGCGTTTTGCCAGGCGTTCGGCCAGTTCTTCCATGTCGCGTAGCTCGCTGGAGCTGGTTAGCTGGTCAAAATTTTTGCCGGAGACTGACTCGGTGGCGCTGGCACCACTGTGGCTCATATCGCCATCGCTGGCTCCATGCCCATCGAGCGCGCTGGCGTCGGCGACGTCGAACAGAGCCGTTTTTGCCTGCTGCCCCGACTGGCTTAAGGCTGATTGTCTGGGTGCCTTGCCGCCGAGGCTCGTCTGCGTGTTTTGTTGAGGTCTGTTTTGTTGCCAGTATGAGTCGAATAGTGAGTCAAATCGGTCCCAGTCCGAGGCCGAGGTGCACAACAGAGTTTTCAAACCCTGTTGCAGCTGACGTTTGTCGGTAATACCGATGCGTTCGGCTAGTCGCTGACTATCGAGTGTTTCCTGAACGCCGATATTAAACCGCTGATTTCGTGCAAAGCGCGTGAACCCCGTCATCTGCGATATGACCCGCTGATTGAGTTCCTGTGAATTCACGATGCTTTTGCTACCAGGCGGTGAATTGTTTCCGGGGGCAGGGCGCCGATATCTTCGCGTGTTTTCAACAGGCAACCGAGGGTAGCTAATACCGCTTCCGGGTTATCACCGAGGGACTTAATATCGAGTTTTAGTAATGCGGAAGCCCAGTCCAGGGTTTCGGCAACCCCCGGTATTTTACGTAAATCCTGTTCGCGCAGGCTTTGTACGAACTCGACAATCTGTGCCGCCAGGTTCGCCCCGACATCGGGAAGCCTGGCGAGGACGATGCGGAGTTCTTTGTCGTAATCCGGATAATCGATGTAATGATAGAGGCAGCGCCGGCGCAGTGCATCGCTGAGTTCACGGGTACCGTTGGAAGTCAGAATCACCAATGGGATGCTGTTTGCCTTGATGGTGCCAAGTTCCGGAATGCTAACCTGAAAGTCGGATAAAACTTCCAGCAGATAGGCTTCGAATTCTTCATCGGCACGGTCGATTTCGTCGATCAATAAAACGGCTGGCTTATCTTCACTAATTGCCTGCAGCAACGGCCTTTTCAATAAATAAGTATCGCTAAAGAGTGCCTGTTCACTGATATGTTTTTCGTGCTCGGCTTCCTGTCGGCGGATCGCCAGTAGCTGGCGTTGATAATTCCATTCGTAGACCGCCGTGCTGACATCCAGGCCTTCGTAGCACTGTAACCGGATCAACGGCTGATGGAGTACTTCTGCCAGGGTTTTAGCAACCTCGGTTTTGCCCACTCCGGCGTCGCCTTCTAATAATAACGGGCGTTGCAGCTCGGTCATTAGCCAAAGGCTGGTGAGTAGTGACGGGTCGGCTATGTATCCAACGCCTGCTACCTGTTGCCTTAACTGATCGAGCGCCGCCTGCATATTATTTCCTGGACTGGAAGAAGCTTTTAATGACTCCGATTATCGCGTTCCAGGCGAACTTGAGGCCATTGATTTCTTCGACTGGCTTACTCGCGACAGGTTCCTCTGAACCGCTGTCGGTACTGCTGGAGGCTAGTTTTTGACTAAAATTATCGGCGAATTGACCAAGGATTTGATCCGCGACCTGGGTCATCATACGACCGCCAAAATTTGCCAGTTTGCCATTCACCGTTACGGCGGCATCACCCGTGAGTTCGCTTGCACCGGACTCGTTGGTACGTACTCTGGCGGTTAAATCCATGCTGGCGCTCGAGGTTCCCTTGCTATCCTGTCCCTTGGCAATGAGGTGGATTTGATGTGCATCGCTATCAATATCGAGCACATTGATTTCGCCTTTAAAGGCAACATTCATCGGGCCAATTTTAACTTTGACACTGCCCTTGTAATTATTTTCGTCGATGACTTCGGTGATTTCGGCACCGGGCATACAGCCGGCCACCTGTTCGATATCTTTCAATATTTTCCAGGCTTTTTCGACTGTATCGTCGAGTGGGACAATTTTGTTGAGTGTTACTTGCATACTGTTTACCGAATAGGTGAAAAAATGACGGTAGCTGGGCGCTACCGTCATTGAGGTTGTTGTCAGTTATCGAGACCGAGTTGATGAATAGTCTTCCACACGTTAAATGCCGTATGCGGCATATTCACATGGGTTACACCCTTATGCGCGAAGGCATCGATTACGGCGTTGCTAAAGCAGGGGATACCGCCAACATGGGGTGATTCCGCGACACCTTTGGCACCCAGTGGATGATGCGGCGACGGCGTTACCGTATAGTCAGTTTCCCAGTGTGGGGTTTCCACAAAGGTGGGGATGAAATAATCCATCAGACTATTGCCCTGCAGGTTACCATCCTCGTCGAAACTGATGAGCTGTCCCATGGCGACGGCAAAAGCCTCGTTGAGACCACCGTGGATCTGACCTTCGATGATCATTGGGTTAATGCGGTTGCCACAGTCGTCTAGTGCATAGAAGCGACGAATACTGGTTTCTCCGGTATGACGGTCGATATCAACCACGCACAGATAGATGCCGAAGGGGTAGGTGAAGTTGGGTGGATCGTAGTAATTCACCGTCTCCAGTCCCATTTCCATACCCTCGGGTACATTGTTGTAGGCCGCCCAGGCGACTTCTTTCATGGTTTTCACCGCGTCGGGGTTACCCTTGACCTGGAATCGGTCAACATCCCATTCAACGTCGTCAGGGCTGACTTCGAGCAGATGGGCGGCTATTTTCTGTGCCTTGGCGCGAATAGTCCGAGCTGCCATGGCCGTTGCCGCACCACCAACCGGAGTACTTCGCGAGCCGTAAGTGCCGAGGCCGTAAGGCGCGGTATCGGTGTCACCCTCTTCGATCTGGATATCATCGGAGGATAGCCCCAGCTCACTGGCAATAATCTGGGCATAGGTGGTCTGATGCCCCTGGCCCTGAGTAATAGTACCCATGCGTGCAATCGCACTACCGGTCGGGTGCACTCGAATTTCACAACTGTCGAACATGCCGACACCGAGTACGTCGCAAGCCTTGCTTGGGCCGGCACCGACGATTTCGGTGAAAGTACACAGGCCTATGCCCATTAATTCACCTTTGGCGCGCTTTTCAGCCTGTTCTTTGCGTAAACCTTCGTAGTCGCAGGCTTCGAGCACTTTTTCCAGCGCGGGCAGGTAATTGCCGCTGTCGTATTCCCAGCCGAGGGCCGACTGGTAAGGGAATTGCTCGGCCTTGATGAAATTGCGGCGGCGGATTTCGGCCTTGTCGATATCGAGCTTTTGCGCGAGAACATCGATCATACGTTCAATTAGATAGACCGCCTCGGTGACCCGGAACGAGCATCGGTAAGCAACGCCGCCCGGCGCCTTGTTGGTATAAACCCCATCGACACGCGCATAAGCCACGGGAATGTCGTAAGAGCCGGTACAGATGCTGAATAATCCTGCCGGCCATTTGGTGGGCTGTGCATGGGCATTGAAAGCGCCGTGATCGGCTAAAGCTGAAAAGCGCAACGCTTTAATCACACCATTTTTATCGGCCGCGAGCTCACCGATACCGTGGTAATCGCGAGCGAATGCCGTGGTGGAAATGTTGTCGATACGGCTCTCGATCCACTTCACGGGGCGTCCCAGTACGATCGAAGACACGATAGCGACGACGTATCCTGGATAAACACCTACTTTGTTACCAAAGCCACCGCCGATATCGGGTGAAATAACCCGTACTTTGCTTTCTGCTATGCCCGATAACAGGGTGATAACAGTCCGTACGATATGCGGTGCCTGTGAAGTAATGTAAACCGTCAAAGCACCATTGATCTTGTCGAAAGAAGCGACACAACCGCAGGTTTCGAGTGGGCTTGGGTGTACACGCGGGTTGAGAATTTCTTCTCTTACGGTGACTTCGGCATTATCGAAGGCACGATCAGTCGCATCCTTATCGCCCACATCCCAGGTAAAGATGTGGTTGTTATGAGTGCGCTTACCCTGTCCGGCTTCGTCTTTACCGACCAGATCGTCGCGGATAATCGGAGCATCGTCATCCATTGCCTTGTGCGGGTCGACCAGTGCCGGAAGCACTTCGTATTCGACTTCGACAAGCTCGGCGCCATCGGCCGCGATATAACGATCATCGGCTACGACCATGGCAACTTCCTGTTGCTGGAAGGCGACTTTTTCGTCGGCGAGAACTGCCTGGGTGTCACCAGCCAGGGTGGGCATCCAGTGCAGGCCCAGTGGTTTCAGGTCGTCGGCGGTAATAACCGCGTGTACGCCGGGTAACGCCAGGGCTTTTTCTTTATTAATAGAAACTATTTTTGCATGGGCGAACGGGCTACGCACTATTGCACCACAGAGCATGCCGGGTAGTTTTACGTCGTCGACGTAGTTGCCCTTGCCCTGAATGAATCTGGGATCTTCCTTGCGTTTGCGCGAGCACCCTATGCCCTGTAACTGGTCTTGTCGTTCGAGCGTATCTTCTGCTGCTGACATAATTATTCTCCTCGAATTCTATTAGTTATCTGCTTTCGGTTATGCGTTATCGGCAGCGTTGATGTCTGCCGCGGCTTTTTGAATTGATTTGATGATATTCTGATATCCGGTGCAACGGCACAGGTTACCGGCCATACCCTGGCGAATATCGTCTTCGCTGGGATTCGGGTTTTCCTGTAGAAAACGATATCCGCGCATCAGCATTCCCGGTGTGCAAAAACCGCACTGTAGACCATGCTCTTCCATAAACGCGGCTTGCAGCGGATGTAATTCACCACCGGAGGCCAGGCCTTCAACTGTCATCACCTCTGCTCCCTGGGCCTGAACGGCCAGGAAGGTACAGGACTTGACAGATTGACCATTAATATCGACTGTGCAGGCACCACAGTGACTGGTTTCGCAGCCGATATGGGCGCCGGTTTGCATCAGTTGCTCGCGTAGAACGTGGATGAGCAGTTCGCGAGGTTCGACCAGAACATCGACGTCCTGACCATTTAAATTGAAGCTGAGTTGTGTTTTTGCCATGTTAGTTTCCCCCGGCGCGTTTGATCGCGTCTTTTATGGCTCTGCGAGTCATTTCACCGCCCATATGTGTTTTATACTCGGCGTCTCCGCGCAAGTCTTCTGCTGGATCGCAAGCCTCCATAACTTTGGCGGCGGCCTGCTTGATTAACTCATCACTGATCGTCTGGCCGACTAAAACGGCTTCTGCTTCGGTGGCACGAAAAGCAGTCGCTGCCAGGTTGGTTAAACTGATCCGTGCGCTCTGGCAGGTATCGCCCGACATTTCGATGACAACCGCAGCCGCAGCGGTTGCGAAGTCGCCCGTTTTGCGTTTTAGCTTATGGTAGCTCGCGCCGGTGTTAGCAGCCTGTGGCGCGATACGAATTTCGGTCATGATTTCGTCGGCCTCTAATGCGGTGTAAAATGTGCCGAGGAAAAAATCGCTGGCTTCAACTTCGCGCGAACCGTTTGGTCCAACCAGGGTAAAACGGGCGTCGAGGGCCAGCATTAATGCCGGGTGGTCGTTACCCGGATCACCGTGTGCGATATCGCCACCGATAGTGCCTCGATTACGCACCTGGGGATCGGCAATCAATTTCGCCGCCTCGGGTAGTAACGGGCATTTTTCCTGCAGCAAAGCGGAGGCAATTAATGCGCTCTCGGAAGTCATCGCACCGATGACGATCATGCCGTTTTCTTCGCGAATGCCTTTCAAAGAGTCGATATTGTTGATATCAACCAGATGTTCGGGTTCGGCGAAGCGTAACTTCATCATCGGCAGCAGGCTGTGACCGCCGGCTAGTATTTTTGCTTCGTCGCCATATTGAGTCAGAATCGAGATAGCATCATCGACCGAACTCGGGGCGTGGTATTGAAACGACGGGGGTATCATTGTCGAGCCTCCAAATATTGTAATAGTTTTCTTTTATGGGCGTATATATCGTTTTAACGATAGGGCTCAATAATAAAAGGTGGACTGTCAGTGCAACAATTGAATTTGCACCAAGCGGGTTTTACATGCATGAATTGAAACTGGATTGCACGAAATACGCGTCTATTGCACGAAATGCGATAAATTCAGGGTAAAAAGATTATTGATGGTCGGGTTCAGGTCGGTGTGTCATCGACTTAAATACCCAGTGCTTCCTGCAGTTTACTGATATTGGTACGGCTGACCGGGATTGGTTGCTCGCCACCGTGTGAAAAGACTAGTCCTTTATCGTGCTGTCGCTCAAAGCTTTCGACGTGATGCAAATTGATGATATGGCGGCGATGGACGCGTAAAAAGTCCGGTGAATTCAATTCTTCTTCCACCTGGCTGAGAGAATGGTTGCAGAAGTGACTTTCACCGTCTTTAGTATGCACGGTTGTATAATGACCATCAGAGGTCACGCTGACAATATCCGCGAAATAGACGAAATAGGTTCTCTGGTTTTTTTGAACGGGCAATTTGTCGATATGGAAATCTGCCTGCTTATCTGCACTTTCAGTCTCTGTAGTTGATTCCAACGCCGCTTTATCGGGTGCCGAAGATGCTGAGCCATGACTGACAGCCTGGGGTTCGGGCATCAGCGTTAACAGTGTCCAGCCCAGAATAATAAAAGTAGCGACTGCTGTGGTAAGACCCAGGCTAAAGGGGCTAAAAATGGGTTGAGAATATTCCAGAGCTTTATCCAGTGGCAGGAAGCTGGTTCCAGCCATACCGGTATAGTGTACGCCCGATATCGATACGCCCATTACCAGTGCCGCCACAATTCTTCGCCAGACGCCACGCAACTGAGTCGCCGACCAGAGTGACGCAGTGGAGGCGCCCATACCGATAGCAATCGAAGTGAATACCCACAAAGTCGAATAAGTCAGGTCACAATTACCTCGAATCGCTGACATACCGATATAATGCATACTTGATATTCCCAGTCCCATGATTGCCCCGGCGATCAGTGTGCGCCGGAGGTCGTAAGCTGCCGAAGAGACGATGAGTAGCGCGACTGCGGTCATCAACACCGATACCAGGCCGGAAATCAGTGTGAGGAGTACGTCATACTGGATTACTATCGGCAGGTTTAATGCCAGCATGGCGACAAAATGCATTGACCAGATGCTTCCGCCAATCGCAAAGGACGCGCCTACTAACAGTTTTCTGTTTACCGTTTGATCGCCGGTGCGGATTTTAATCACCAGATCGAAGCAGGTGTAGGCGCCCACTACGGATACGATGATTGAGAAAATCACCAGTATTGGGTCAAAGCTGTACGTCATAGAAATTCGATTTTAATATACTTACTAGTGGCTATATTACACGCCTGATGGACAGGTACAACATGTGTATGAGTTGTGAATATTGAGACAGTAGTCATTTATTTAAGTGAATCGGTTTTTATAGCCCTCCAAACTATGTTAAAACCTGACCGAGTTTAGTGTAAACGGATCCAAATTTTTATTCTTTATTAAAGTTATGTGCGGACGCTTCTTCCTCGATATACCAGCCGGTGACATTGCCGAACATTACAATGCACCGCCTCCCGATATCTTTTCACCCCGGTATAATATCGCGCCGACGACACCGGTGTTAGCCAGGACTGGTTCCGAACTCACATTTTTTCGGTGGGGACTGATTCCATCCTGGGCTAAAGATTTAACGATGGGGAATCGAATGTTCAATGCCCGTGCGGAGACGGTGGCAGAAAAGCCATCGTTTCGACAGGCTTTTAAAAGGCGGCGTTGTTTAATCCCTGCCAATGGGTTTTATGAATGGCGTAGTGAAAAGGGTCTCAGGCAACCCTATTGTTGCCATGTTGATCATGGCCTGTTTTCTATGGCGGGTATCTGGGAGCTGTGGCAAGATGCCGAGGGTAACCAGATTCAGTCCTGTGCGATTATTACCACCGAGGCGAGTGGCGCGATGCTTGATATACATACCAGAATGCCGGTGATAATTGCGGTCGAAAATTACGCGCAGTGGCTGGATTGTCGATCCGAACAAACAGATGTGGCGGCTGCGATGATTACTTCTGCTCCATCACCTTATCAGTACTATGCGGTGAGTATGGCGGTGAATAATTCGCGTCACGAAGGTCGAGATTTGATAGAGCGGATAGATAGATGAATAAAATTCAGCAACATTGTATGACCCTAATCACTGCGGCAACACCGCTACCCCGGGTGATTCGTAAGCCCGAACTATTGAAATTCTGGTTATTAAAGCTCAGCAGAGAAAGGATGTATCTGATTGCTGGACTGATTTTTATGGTTATTTTTTCTGCGCCGCTAAGTCAGGCTATTGTCGATTACCTCTATCCGCTGGACCGGGATTCATTTCAGAATACGATGGCGAACTTATTGAATTCACCAGCGTTGAGGGAACTGGAAGCCCTGCGAGATAGTCGTTATTCCCAGTTAATGATTTTGTTCTGGGGCGTGGGTTTAACCATCGCCTTAATTATCCTGGTGCTTGATCTGCCCGAAAGCATCAAGCAGGCAGAGCAGAAATCTCTACAGTTAATTGAGCAATCTCAAGAGGTTAGGGGCAGCAATCCTCCGCTGTCGAAAAGATTGTTAGAGGTTGCCAATAGTCTTCGACTACGGTTGTCAACGCCGGAAGACAACAGTCCGGTGCTGGAGTCTGCAACCGACACAGGAAAAACCAGGGTGGTCAAAAAGGCAGCGAAAAAAGTTCGATATATTGGGGTCAATCAACGTTATCGCATCGATCGGGCGCTGGCGAGCGGTGGTTCCGGTGTGGTTTATCAGGCCGAGGACATGGTGTTGGGTCGAAAAGTTGCAATGAAGGAATTGCTGGAAGACCTGGTCCAGGACGAGGCGCAGGCGGAGCGATTCAAGGTAGAGGCCAAAGCGCTGGCTTTGCTGAGTCACCCCTGTATTTTACCGGTTTATGATTTACTTGAAGAAAACGGGCGTTTCTGGATAGTGATGGAGTTACTCACCGCTGGAACCCTGAAAAGTAGAATTGAAGAATCTGGATGTATGGAGATAAATGAAAGCGTTGAAATCGTCAAAGGTATCGCATCCGGTCTGGGATTTGCTCACGAAAAAGGATTTGTTCATCGAGATATCAAGCCAGAAAATATTTTGTTCGCAGATGATGGTTCCTATCGCATCACCGATTTTGGCATAGCAAAGCATCATTCCACCACGATTAAAACGGCACATGGACTGGTTCTCGGTTCTCCGGCCTATATGAGCCCGGAGCAGGCAGCCGGTGAGGCTATCGATTCGCGTTCTGATATTTATTCGCTCGGTATTACGATGTACCAGATGGTTACCGGCGAACTGCCCTTTCAGGGTGACACCGCTGCGGTAATGGCGCAACACATCACCCGGGCGGCTGATCCACCATCCTCCATTAATGATTCAATCGGCGAAAGCGTGGATCGTATTATTATTAAAATGCTGGAGAAAAAGCCTGAT
>JAOUJX010000132.1 GCA_029882955.1 Gammaproteobacteria bacterium | reverse complement strand
TGACAGCGTTAGCGTTTGGGTTGAGCTTCTAATGCGTAAGTTAATGCTTGCATTGGGTATGAAAGTAGCGGGCTCAAAAAAGCAATTGACTCGTCAGTTAATTCGATATGTGTTGCTTCGTATTATGGGAGAAGCCAACAGGAACGCTCGTAGCGCCTTGAGGAAACTCTAATGCTTTGTGAAAAGATAACGTATGAGCATTCTCATTGCTATTGAAAAAGTGTGATGAGGCTTGAGTAAACAGGTTAGTCATACCAGTCATTGGCCTTCTGAAATGCATATCAAGTTGTCGCATTATATAATATACAACCACTCGAGCTTGATTCACTGGTCGTGGTTTTCAATGCCACATTGATTCCGGAGCCTGAGATTAAACTTTTTACAGTATCGGAAATCAAAACTGAGGATTGTTCACAGTCCGCCAATATGGTTTCTGCGAAATTAATAATATGGCCGGTAGCCTGGTCACCTATTATTTCCAACTCTCCTGTTTGTACGCAGGCCTTGACGCCTAAACTCAAAATCGCCGATTTGTGTACGATATCGCAGCCGCAATGTACTGCGCGTGCAGGCCCATCAAACGAGGCGTAAAGGTAATTGGTCCCCGGGTTTAGTATTTTACCTCGATAGTGAGTCACTAATTTTGTTGCCTCGAGTATTGCCTCCGACAGTTGTTGGCTACCGGTATTAACGGCCGATAAGTCAATTGATAGTACCGTGCTTAATGTTGTATTGGAGAAAACCGGTGAATTATTATTGTGAATAAACTCGCCAACAGTACTAGTTATCTCTGCAGAATTTTCCCCTGTCCAGGGGAGGTGGTCCGAACCTTCAATTTCAAAATAGCTAGCGCCCTGTATGTTTTTCGCTAGAAACCTGCCAGCCGCCACATCAATCAGTACATCCTGGTCTCTATGGATGACGAGAGAGGGCGATTTTATTCCCGGTAAAATATTGCTTATATCAATCTCGCTATTCATCGACATCAGTGAAATGGCCGCCCCGGGAGAAGCGCCTCGGCGCTCGAACTTGCCCCACCATTCTTTAAATTCAGGATCATTCTGAACACTCGGAGAAAATTGAGACAGGCTTTCACCGCTACCCCAACTGGATTCGATGTAATCAAACAGGCCGAGTAATTCTTCGTGGGTTTTATACCACGAAGTAAAGTTAGCAAATGCGCCGTACAGAATTAAACCCAGGCAACGGTCAGGATGTACGGCAGCGAATAATGCGGCTAAAGAACCGCCTTCTGAGATACCCATTACATAGGCTTTATCGATACCGACTGCATCCATGACTGCGCCGACATCGTCCATGCGCGTATCAAAGTCCGGCAGTGGGTGAACGGGATCTGACATCCCGGTGCCACGTTTGTCAAACATGACGACCCTGGCACTTTGTCCCAGGGCTTCAAGCCAGGTCGCCATCCACCTGCTTTCCCAGTAGTTTTCAATATGAGAAATGAAACCGGGTACCAAAATCAGGTCAACCGGGCCATTACCAAAAACCTGATAGGCAATATGCACTGAGCCAGATTTGGCGTATTGGGTAACAGGGAGCGTCGTAGCGCCGGGTTTGATTGTAGCCAGGGTCAGGGGGGCGCCAGGATCAGACTCGGTTACATCTGCTAAAAACTGGAATCCACGGCCGTGTATTGTGCGGATATACTTCTGCTGCTTGCCATTGTCACCGAGAAGTTTGCGAGCACTTTTGATTCGACTGCTAAGCGTGTTGTTAGAGACGACCTTGCTCTTCCATACATTCAAAAACAGCTCATCTCGATCCACGCATTTCATTCTGTTTTTAATTAAATATATCAATAACTCGATAACCTGAGGCTGGGCCTCTAAAAGCCGATTTCCCTGCAAAATGTCATAGCTGGAAGCATTGACTTTAAAGTCGTCGAATTGATAAATCATTTTATTTCATATGGTTCTGATGGATCAGGCGTAAGAATGCCCTTAATCGCTAAAATCCACAATGAATTCATGAAATCTACAAATACAGTTCAAGTTTTTCGAATGTCTGATCTTTATACTCATAGCCCCAAGTTAAACCAATAATTTTACCTGTAACGGTTAGGAGCACTAAATCATGACTTCTTCACTCTATGAAAGACTCGGTGGCACGGAAGGGATTACAAAAATTGCTAGCGATCTTGTAGATATACATATAGCCAATCCTAGAATTGGTCCGCGCTACGCTGGTAGCGACGTGGCTGCTGTTAAAAATGGGGCGGCAACATTTTTTATAACAGGCACTGGCGGCCCAAGCGTTTATAAAGGAAAAGACATGCTTGGCACCCATAAAGGCATGAACATCGATAATGATGAATTTATAGCGGTACTCGATGATGCGCTCGTGGCGCTCGAAAAGAACAATATTGGCCAACGGGAAAAAGAAGAGGTGCTCTATGTTCTCTACAGCATGAAATCAGAAATAGTCCGAGTTTAACAGCAGCTTAGGGTAGTTCAAATTTGGCGGCATCAAAAAGACAAGAGAATAAAAATAAAGTGAATACCTAAAAATTAGTAATTACCGCGTTCTACTTACTATTAGCCTTACCTTTACTGGCAGCCTGTGGCGGTGGCGGCTCGGCACCAGCTACTGCGGCACAGGCAACACTAAGCTTTGCCAGCAAAACCTTTCGTTTTGGCTGGACCGATGTGTCGGATGCGACTCATTACAAACTACTGGAAAACCCGGATGGTAGCTCGGGTTATGTTCAGGTGGGCAGTGATATCACTCAGAACACACAAAGCCTCGATCACATCGTGCCTTTATATGCACGCCTGAATGCTAGTTACATACTGCAAAGCTGTAATGCCACCGGTTGTACCGACAGCAATGCAGTCCTTGTGACAGGTTCACTGGTCGAGGCGATTGGTTACCTCAAAGCCAGCAATACCGGGGGGAGGGATATGTTCGGTTATTCGGTCAGCCTGGGCGTAGACGGTAGCACGCTGGCCGTGAGTGCGCTGTTGGAAAGCAGTAGTAGCACGAGCAACGATAGCACGCCGGGTGAGGTGGCTTTAGACGCGGGTGTCGTGTACGTGTGTTGATTATTAGATTTTTTTAGATTAAAGCCCGCATATGCGGGCTTTATTTTTTGTGCTTCTAATCTAAGTAGTCGATACCGAACAACCGGGTGAATTCACCCCGGGGTCGCTGGAATTCGCGCTCATCAATCGCACCGTTTGTCTGCCTTAATAGGCCTTTGGTCGTAAGATCAGTATTTAATTTCTAGTGGGCAAGATACTCTGTATCCTTAAAACTAGTATGGATAATAACGATGATAAAATATACTAATACTCTTTTGAACAGCACGATATTTTTCTGGGGATAGTTTAAATGATCTGGCCTGCGAACCTTACGAAAGCCACGCTGACTTTCCTGTGTGTTTTCATGATTTCAGGGCTCGCCATCGGTGAGAACCTGGGTCAGCCTCAAGGCCCCATAATACTTACCATATCCGGTTCAATTAGCAATACTAACGGAGATGGGGTGGCCCGCTTCGATAAAGAAATGTTGGCTGCAATGGCGACGTCGGTAATCAATACTTCAACGACCTGGACCGATGGAAAAGAAAAGTTTACCGGTGTATTGGGTCGTGATCTGATGAAAGCGGTCGGCGCTAGTGGCAGTAAAATTCATGCAGTGGCTATCAACGACTACAAAATTACGATTCCTGTTTCTGATTTCTATGATTACGATGTCATCCTCGCTACTAGCATGAACGGGAAAGTACTCAGTCGCCGAGACAAGGGTCCGATCTGGATTGTATACCCCAAAGATGATCATCCCGAATTACGTAACGAAACCACCGATAGTAGATGGATCTGGCAATTGGTCAAAATAGTAGTTGAATAGATAGTAAATGTCCGATTCCCGCGATAGCCGTACGAAGCGCAGTTCGAAATCGCCTGTACTTCAAAAAGCTGCGTTGTCTATCATCGTGATCTTTTTTTTCACAAGCATGGTTATCAGCATTTATAATCTTCGTGTAGGGAAGGCCGAAATACGTGAAAGCATAGTCGAATATCCTCTCTGGGCGGCTACGCAATTAGATACAGAGTTTTGGCGTTTTCGCACTGCCTTGACTAATTATACGACCAGCACAGGGCAGGTAGATAAGGAGATGTATCTAACTCGACTGGATATCTTATGGAGTCGCGTTAATGTGTATTCGGCAAATTCGTTTGCCTGGAAATTTCTAAGCGATGCTAAACCAGCCATTAAGACAGTCGCCGACCTTAAGCAGGTCTTGAATGCCTATGATGAACGTTTGATTAATCTAAAACCTGGAAATCTACAATTTTATACAGAGTTTATTCATGAACTCGACAGGCTCAGTCCGCGAATTCGAGAAACCGCTATTGTCACAAATACCGAAATGGTCAGGGTCCGCAAAATTCAGAAAGAGACCTGGCTAGGAGAATTTGACACCGTCATGTCAATCATGTTCGTAACCGTCATCGTCGGCATATTGTTAATTTACAACCTCTACAGACAATTATTACAAGGCCGCCAGTTAACAACGGAGGTAGTAGAGGCCGAGCAATTGATACTCGAAACCAAAGATTTGGCCGTACGTGACCCGCTAACTAATTTATTTAATCGAAGGTATCTGGGTGAATCACTTACCCGTGAGATAAAAAGTGCCGATCGGCATAAGTCTTCGATTGGCATTATGGTGATAGATGTAGATCATTTTAAAAAATTTAACGATGAATATGGTCACGACGCCGGGGATTATGTTTTACAGAGAGTGGCGGATCTCTTATTTAAACTGACACGAGGGGAGGACATTCCGTGCCGCTATGGAGGCGAAGAATTTGTAATTATTCTTCCGGGAGCTGACCTGGAAACTACCGAAATACGTGCGCTCAGCCTGCTCGAACGCATGCGAGAATTACATCTGGAATTTGATAATAATTATCTCGGGAAAATTTCCAGCTCAATCGGAATAGCGGTTTTTCCACATCATGGACTTAGCGGCGAGGCTCTAATCAAATCAGCCGATAAAGCCTTATATTTAGCCAAATCTAATGGCCGTGACCAGGTTCAGGCTTGCCCAGGTACAGCGCTCGCTGGCTAGCTAATTGATTTCAGATTGGACTGAATTCGGGCGCGCAGTAGTCTGACAGATCTAATGTTGGAATGTTTGACTCGGCACCTAACCCGCATGAACCCAGCCAATACTCCGCGCAAAAGCCCGAATATCGTCAACTAATAGCTGCGGTTCCTCCATGGCACCAAAATGTCCGCCGCGAGGCATCTCCGGCTTAGGTAAAGTTTTTGTAAACAATTACTTTCAATACTCACTTCGCATTAATTTTATCGTAAAGTCTCTAGCCACAACTCGAAACTTAAGAGGAAAGGATTGTGCTGACTTTTAAACGAATAATAAAGCTTAGCGGATTCCTGGCTACGCTCTTTCTTGCTATCTGGCCCGCAGCCTGGGCCGCAACAGACAGTAACTTAGAGTCAATAATCACAGCTCAAGACCTGGGTGGCGACGAGCGTTATCTTATTTATGCCAGCACCGACAAACCTGTATACCGCGAAGGGGAGTCGCTTTACTTACGGGCCGTATTTTTAAACGCGGCAGACAATACCCCGGTAAATTCCCCCATCAAAAACGGCCAAATCGGTATAGACGTTAAAATTCGAGGTCCCAAAGGAGATTTTGTCTTTCAGGGATACGGTGCAGGCGACAATAGCACTGCCGGAATTAAATGGGACATCCCACAGGGTACGGCTGGTGGTCAATACACAGCGCTGATTACAAGCCCGGTGATGGGCATTCCAGAAACTGAGCGTAGTTTCGAGATTCGTGCATATCGCACACCACGCTTAAAAACCCAAATCGAATTTACCCGCGAAGGCTATGGTCCGGGTGATTTAGTACAGGCAAGCATTAAAGTTGATCGCGCCGAGGGCGGGGTGCCGGAAGGTGCAAAGATTACCGTGCTTGCACGTGTCGATGGCACTGAGGTTTTCAATAAATCGGGTTACGTTATCTCAGCCGATGGCACTTTTTCTACAGAATTTAATTTGCCGCAGAAAATATCCGTTGGCGATGGCAGTCTGTCCTTTATTATCGAAGACGGCGGTGTTGTCGAAACCGCCAGCAAAACCTTACCTATTTTACTTCAGACGATGGATATTACCTTCTACCCGGAAGGTGGAGATTTGATCGCGGGCCTGGCGAGCCGGGTTTATGTACAGGCCAGACGACCCGATGGCAAACCCGCGGATATCGAGGGACGAATTGTTGAAATTGAAAACGATAAGCCTGGAATTCTAGCCGTGGCAAAACTGACCACTGAGCACGAAGGGCGAGGGATTTTCACCATCCTGCCTGAAATCGGTAAACACTATGCTCTGGTGTTGGACGCTCCTTCCGGTATTAATCGTCACTTCGCACTACCAGACATAAAATCGAGCGGAACAGTGATTAAAAGTACACAGAATACTTTTCGTTACGAACAGGATGTTTCAGTTGAAGTCACGTCCAATAGCGTTAATCCAGTCGCATCTTTAACTCTTCACAAGCGCGAAGTGCTTTTAGATAAAGGCGCTATTAGCAGCAAAAGCAAAAGCAAAATCATTTCACTCGATGCAAAAGATAGCGAAGGCGTACTCATTGTGACCGCATGGGATGCCGCAGGAAATCCACTCGCCGAACGCCTGGTTTACCGCGCACCTAAATTCTCTATCAATGTTGATATTCAGGCGGGCACCGGACCTTTTATTCCAGGCTCAGAAGTCTCTCTCGACATCCTCACCACGGATGAGAATGGAAAACCTGTCGAGGCCGTGGTTGGCCTTACCGTGACCGACGATGCCGTTTTAGAAATAATCGAGAAACGTGAACAGTCGCCACGTTTACCGGTGATGGTGTATCTGGAAAACGAAGTTCTCGACCTGGCCGACGCGCATATTTACCTCGATGCACGAAATCTCCAAGCACCACAGGCACTTGATTTACTGCTCGGCACACAGGGCTGGCGACGATTTATTCTAGTTCGTTACGACGAAATCGAACAGTCTTACCCGGAGCAGGCAAAGCGCGTACTGGCCGAACGACAACCCGAAGAAATCTACCCACTAGCAGTTGGTATGCTGCAGAAGCCGGAAAATGATATGTTCGCCGCCGCCGTGCCGGTGGAGGAAATTGCTGGTGAGGATGGCAGGCAAAAAGAAAAAGCATTCGTCGAAAACGCTCAACCCGAAAAGAAAATAGCCAACAACGAAGCAGCCAATAATAATCGGGCGCAGGAACCACAGGGATTTCTGGCCGAAGCCGACATTGCAATGGAGCCGATGCTACCCCCGATGATAAGTATACGAGAATACGCTTATCAGGTTCGAGCCAACCGCAAAGCTAATGATCGAATCGATTTCACCGAAACACTGTACTGGCACAAAGGGATTCGTACCGGCGCCCGCGATGGCAAGGCAACGGTTAAATTTGGCCTGTCCGATAGCGTGACGACTTTCCGTGTGATGGGAGATGCGTTTGGACATAACGGTGCGCTAGGCAGCAATGACATCGTTATCAATTCGGTTGAGCCCTTTTATATCGAACCCAAAATGCCGCTGGAAGTAACAGTGGGAGATATTATCGAATTACCCGTTTCCCTGGTTAATGCCTCCAATGAGGATATCAGTTCGGCCAACCTGTTGGTTAAGGGTGAAGGCGTTAGTATTACCCAGGTGAAACCAATAACTCTGGTCGCGGGTGAACGTGCTCGCCGCTTAGTGCATATGATAGCAACCAGACCCGGAAGTTTTCCGTTAAGTCTGACTGCCGCGGCAGGCCCTTATGCCGATAGCGTGACTCGCACACTAACAATCAAACCGAAGGGATTTCCGATTAGCATTAACCATGGCGGTTTGCTTGGGCCGGATAACAGCTTCGATACCCGACTTGTTATCCCCGGGGAGATGGAGCCGGGTAGCCTGGCTAGCCTTGTCAAAGTTTACCCATCGCCGCTCGCGAATATGGAAGAAGCGTTGAATGCCCTGCTGCGACAACCCATCGGCTGCTTCGAACAAACCAGTTCTTCTAACTATCCGTTAGTCATGGCTCAGCAGTACTTCACCAGCCATCAGGGTGTCAGCCCCGAAAAAATCGCGAAAGCGAAGAAACTGCTGAACGCCGGGTACAAAAAATTGATCGGCTTCGAATCCGAGGGCAAAGGCTACGAATGGTTTGGGGCCAACCCCGCCCATGAAGCACTAACGGCCTACGGTTTGATGGAGTTCGTCGACATGGCGAGGGTCATGCCGGTTGACGAGACGATGATTAAGCGCACCCGCGACTGGTTACTCCAGCGTCGCGATGGCAAAGGAGGCTTCAAACGTAACGAACAAGCGCTGGATAGTTTTGGTCGCGCGCCGGCACCTACCACCAACGCATATATTGTCTGGGCTCTATTAGAAAGTGGTGAAAAACCCGAGTCATTAAAGAAAGAAATTGCCGCCATTAAAAAGCAGGCAATCAAGAGTAGCGATAACTACATTGTTTCGCTAGCCGCCAATATTCTTTATTTGGCAGGGGACAACACAGGGGCAACCACCTTATCTAAAAAACTCGCTGCCGCTGTCAACAAGGAAGGCGCGATCAGTGGCGCTGTCACCTCGATCACCCAATCCGGTGGCGATGCACTCGTGATAGAAGCAACCAGCCTCGCACTACTGGCATGGCTGAAGGATGACGCACAATGGGCCGCCCAGGTCGAAGTATCCATGAAGTGGCTATTCGAGCAAATCAAATCAGGTCGCTTCGGCTCTACCCAGTCGACTATTCTCGCGCTTAAAGCGATTAACGCCTACGACGCAGCTCGCGCCAAACCGAAAAACCCCGGTTCAGTTCAACTTTTCGTTGACGGCAAACCATTTGGCAAAGCCGTGGAATTCGACAAAGACTCGAAAGGCGCCATCGAGCTACCCGACATATCCGCAGCCCTTGCTCCCGGTGAGCACCGTCTCGCACTGAAAATGGAAGATGGCAGTAAAATGCCTTTCGCATTTGAGGTCACCTACAACACCAGTTTGCCCGTGAGCAGCGAAGCAACCCAGACCAGGCTGGAAACCCGTATTTCCGATACTGAAATCAATGAAGGCGAGCCCCTGGAAATGGAAGCTGTTATTACCGTAGGCAATAAAAATGCGCCGACACCGATTGCCATTATAGGCATCCCCGCTGGCCTGGAAGTGCGTCACGATCAGCTAAAAGAATTAGTCGGAGCGGAGCGAATTAGCGCTTACGAAGTGATCGGTCGCGAGATAATTTTATACTGGCGCGCACTGAAGGCTGGTGAAAAACGAATCATTCCAATCAGCCTTACCGCAGTTATTCCGGGTATTTATACTGGGCCGGCTAGCCGTGCCTATCTTTATTATACTGATGAGGATAAGGATTGGGTGGAGGGTGTTAGTGTTATTGTGAGTGCGAGGTGATGGGGTGTTCTGGTGGCGGTTTAAATGGATGTGACCTGTTTAATAATATTAGTGCTTGTATTTCAATCGATACTGACTCTATCGAACAGATGATAGAGGGGGGTGAATTCAATTTCCAGGTACACCTCCGATAATTGAGCAAAGACCAGACTGATAAACTGCGATCAACCAGAGGCCGACCGGAAAGATCGGCCGCTATGATGCTGTTTTGCCAGTGTCTCGAATTCATACCCAAAACGTTTCACGGGGCAGGCTCTGTCTCGGTATCAATTTTAGTATTTGCGACAGGATCGTATTACAATGTGCCAAGGCCTGATTCTTCGTTTGGTTTCAAGAAGTTATAAGCAAGCTCATTGTATCAAACT
>JAOUJX010000131.1 GCA_029882955.1 Gammaproteobacteria bacterium | reverse complement strand
AATTTAGCCTGCCAATTAAGAAAGATAAGGTGCGGATTCCCTTGTTGGGGGAGTTTAGGGTTGCTCAGGAAATTTACGTCTATTACAAAGATGAAAAAATCCCGATCTGGGCAAAATCTAAGATTGATATTAATGAATATGGTGAATTGGATGGCAAGCCAATAAATTTTCGTTGCGAACTTACCGATGAGTTAGTTGTACTAGAAAATTTTAATGGTTTGTTTGGCACATCGTGTAAATGGGATTTTATTGAAAAACAAGGAGTGAGTTAATGGGTACTAAATCGTGTGACATAATAGCAGTTTCACCCAACGAAGCGGCTAAACTTGCGAATAAAGTATATGATAGCCAATCGGACCTATTGATTTCGCTTTTTTTAAAAGACCCCATTTTTTCTCAAGCGAAAAATAATTCTAAACACCTCAAAGCCAAAGTTGGTTTTCGAGTCATCAATGTTACTGATGGGTTTGGTATCTGTGCGCGTGGTGGCGTAGGTAGAGAAAAAGATCTCTTTATTATATTTCGTGGTACTACTACCAAAAATTACGGTGCCGATCTTATTAGTGATGCGCGTTTCGGTGTAGAAACATCAAAAACGGGCTTACCGGTGCATATAGGTTTCAACCATGCATTTTCTTCGATGTTGCCTGCCATAGAGGAGTTTTTAAAAGCCAATGCTGATGTAATCGGTACTGTTCATGTCATAGGCCATAGCCTGGGCGGCGCTGTTGCTACGCTTACCGCTGACTGGTTGAGTGGGCGGAGGCCAGGGCAAGTGAAGCTCTATACTTTTGGCTGTCCCAAGGCAGGGCTGGAATTTTTCGCCTGGCGGTTATCCGGTAAACTGGGGTCAAAAAATATTTACCGAGTTCACCACTCCACCGATATTGTACCGATGGTGCCTGTTTACCCGTTTGCGCATTCACCCACTAATCACTGTGGTTATCAGTTACCGAGTAATGGTCTGGTTTCGTTTTCGGCGCACAAGATCGCAAATTACGCGAAATCGGTTGAAAGCGCTTCCTGGGGAATGCTGGAAAAAACTGGCGAACTGACCGCCTACCAAAACTCGATTGAACATTGGTTAAAATCCGATAAACCCTTAAACCCGGCTGATCCAAAAACCTGGGAATGGATTAATGCTGGTTTAACCTGGGTATTGCGAAAAGTTATCGGTGGCGCTATGGCTATTCTTCAGTCACCTGTTATGTCGGCTATTTCTCTGGCCGATAAAATTGCATGGATATTACATAAAGGCTTCGACCTTTCGACAGATGCAAGTGGCTGGGTATTGAGCATCATGCGTAAAATTATGCAGGCACTGGGAATGAAGGTAGCTAAAGCAGCGACTGAACTAACCCGGCAGTTTATGCAAATTATCTTAAGACGCCTGATAGCTAGAATGAGTAGAGAGGCCTCACAAGCCATCAGGGCTTTGATGGTGAGATAATGGTTAATCCGGTGTCGGAGCCAGGCCTGACTCCGACACCAAAAATCTACTTCCCCTTCCAGACCGGATCTCGCTTCTCCGCAAAGGCCTTAAACCCCTCCAGTCCATCCTCGCTGCCATACAACACATCAACGGTTTCGAACTGACGTTTGGTGATTCTATTGAGAGCATCCTGAAATTTCATGCCTTCGGCTTCGCGGGCGACTTCCTTAATGGACGCGAACACCAGTGGCGGACCCGCTTCGAGCTGTTCAGCGATTTCCCAGACACGATCACTGAGGTTATCGGCGGCGTGAATTTCGTTCACCAGTCCCCAGCGATGGGCTTCTGTAGAGTCCATCCAGCGGCCGGTGTAAAGCATATCCATGGCGATGTGATAGGGGATGCGTTTGGGTAGTTTTAAGGTCGCGGCATCGGCGAGGGTGCCGGCGCGAATTTCCGGTAGCGCAAAGTTGGTATGCTCGGCGGCGTAAATCATGTCGGCGGACAGCGCTAGTTCGAAGCCGCCGCCGACGGCCATGCCGTTGACTTCGGCTAGTACCGGTTTATTCAGATTGCGTAATTCCTGCAGGCCGCCAAAACCACCGACACCGTAATCGCTATCGACTGCGTCGCCTTCTGCTGCGGCTTTTAAATCCCAGCCTGCACTAAAAAATTTTTCGCCAGCCGTTTTTATAATTGCTACGCGTAAGTTGGAGTCGTCGCGAAATTGCTTGAATACTTCACCCATCTCTCGACTGGTGGCGAGGTCAATCGCATTGGCTTTGGGCCGGTCGAGTGTGACTTCGAAAATACCGCCTACTGTTTTTGTTTTAACTACGTCAGACATTTATTCTTTCTCCTCTAGTACGATAAGTGCGTCGGCGGCGAATACGCCCGTGCCTTCTGCGCACAATAATAACGGGTTTACGTCGAGTTCGACTAATTCATGCGAGTGCGATAGGGCGTAATTCTGTATGGAGATGATGGCGTCGATAGCCGCGTTTAAATCAGCGCCGGGTTTTCCTCGATAACCATTGAGTAAAGGCGCTGACTTTAAATCTAAAACCGCTGTTTCTATCTGCTCACGACTGGCAGGAATTAGCAGTGTTTGAGCGTCCTTCAATATCTCAACCAGTATGCCACCGCTGCCGATGGTTAATACCAGGCCAAATTGCGGATCGCGGGAAATGCCGACAATCAGTTCTGCAACCGCATCACTCACCATGGATTCCATATAAAGTGTTGGGCTGAGGTCAAACAATTGATTCGCAGCCTGCTCGACTTCATCTGCATGACAAAGATTTAGTCGTACTGCATTGTGCTCGGTTTTATGCGCGATGCCGAGGGCCTTAAGTACAACCGGATAACCGAGCCGCTGCGCTAATTCTTTCCCTTGTTCTGCCGACCATAGTCGCTCACCCCGCGGAACATTAACACCATACGCCGATAGTTGCTGCTTGGCCTCGGCCTCATCTAAAGTCTTTCGATCGTCGCCAATAGTCGATAACTTCGATACAGGGGGAGGTAATTCCATCTGCCAGGCAAGGCCGATATCAGCCGCTATCTCGGTCGCTTTCAATGCTTCGTCAATCCCGTAAAAACTGACTATGCCGCGCGCGCTAAATGCTTCAGTATAGTCTTCAGAGATATTTTCCGGCATGCCAACCACAAAGGCGCCTTTGGCGTTATTCTCTTTTAATGCAGCATCGAAGGCATCGACGGCTATCATCCATTCCCAGTCTTCACAACGATCACGGTGCGGGAAGTCGAGGATAAGATAGTTTAAATCGAAATCGTTGCTGACCATGCCGCTATAGGCCGCCTGCATGACCTCGCGATTACCCCAGCAGTAGGTATGGTAGTCGAGGGGGTTGGCGACCGTGACTAGTGGCCCGAGTGCTGCTTCTATCGGAGCTTTCTGCTCGGATGTTAATTCGTCGAAGTAGACTTTTCTTCCGTCGGCGGCATCGGCAATAATACTGGCTTCGCCACCCGAACAGCTCATCGAGGAGATTCGATAACCGTTGAGTGGCCCGTGCAGATGCAACAGTTTCAGCGTTTCGAGAAATACCGGTATCGATTCGGCCTGACCAAAACCGTTACGTTTTAGAAATGCGCTGGTAATATTGTGCGACCCGGCTAGCGATGCGGTATGGGTCATCGCTGCTATTTGCGAGTGTTCGCTCTTGCCCACCTTGTAAACGACCACTGGTTTGTTGAGCGCGCGAGACTTTTCCGCCAGTGTCTCCATCGATTCGATCGAGTCGAATCCTTCGACGTAAAGACCCAGTGCGGTAACACGCGGGTCTTCGAGAATAGTGAGCGCAAGTTCAGATGTTCCAACCAGTGCCTGATTACCTGCGGTTAAAATAAACGCCAGTGGTAGCCCGCGCTGTTGCATGGTGAAGTTGATCGCGATATTGGAGGACTGTGCGATGATCGCGACGCCCGTTTGATCAGGTGGTAAGCGCTTGCCACCCTGCTGGTCGGGCCAGAGCAAGGCACCATCGGCATAGTTAATCAGGCCGTAGCAATTGGGGCCGAGGACCGGCATATCGCCGGACGCTTCGATCAGTTCGGATTGTAGTTGAGCACCGGCTTCGTCGGCTTCCAGAAATCCAGAGGCATAACAGATCGCACCGCCACACTGTTTGGCACGTAAGTCCCTGACCACGCCGATAGTCAGATGTCGATTAACGCCGATAAACGCGGCATCGGGACTGCCTGGTAAATCAGCTACCGAGGCATAAGCCGGTAGGCCCTCGACTTCTTTTTTAGTCGGATGAACCGGCCAGATCTCACCCTGGTAGCCCATCAGTCGACATTGTTCGACGACACGACCGGCCTGCAGGCCCCCAATGGCTGCAATCGATTTAGGTCGCAGTAAACGTTCTAAGCCGGACATCAACCACCCAGCGGACGTAGTAAGTCACGCGAGATGATATGGCGCTGAATCTCCGAAGTGCCGTCCCAGATACGTTCGACACGGGCGTCGCGCCAGAATCGTTCGAGCGGTAATTCATCCATCAGGCCCATACCGCCAAAGATCTGAATCGCCTCGTCGGTGACGCGAGCGAGCATTTCGGTGGCGTAGAGTTTGGCGCTGGCAATTTCCCGATTACATTCCATACCTTCGTCAAGTTTCCAGGCGGCGGATAAGGTAAGCCAGTCGGCTGCATCGATTTCGGTAATCATGTCGGCAAGCTTGAAGGATACGCCCTGAAACTTACCGATTTGTTGACCAAATTGTTTGCGCTCAGCGGCGTAGGGCAAGGCGTATTCGAAAGCGCGACGTGCGCGTCCGACGCTGGTTGCTGCAACAGTTAAGCGTGTGGCGTATAGCCATTCATTCATGACGTCGAAACCACCGTGCAATTCACCGAGGATTTGGCCCTCGGGAAGGCGGCATTTATCGAAATTTAAAATACAGTTCTTATAACCACGATGGCTCACCGAGTTATAGCCGGGGCGGATTTCAAATCCGGGTGTACCCCGGTCGACCAGAAAGCAGGTGATTTTTTTCTTAATACCGCGTGGTGTTTCTTCTTCACCTGTGGCTATAAAAACGATGACGAAGTCGGCTATGTTGGCGTGGCTGATGAAATGCTTGCTGCCGTTGACCACCCAGTCGCTGCCGTCCTGTTTTGCATTGCAGCTCATGCCGCGTACGTCGGAACCCGCGCCGGGCTCGGTCATGGCCAGTGCGTCGAATTTTTCGCCTTTAACCGCCGGGAATAAATACTTTTCCTGTTGTTCCTTATTGCAGGCTTGCAAAATGCCGGACGGGCGGCCGAAGAAAACTGCCAGAGCATTCGAGGCACGACCGAGTTCGCGTTCGAGCAGGGTGAAATCGAGGTTGCTCAAACCGCCGCCGCCAAACTGCTCGGAAATATTAGCCGCGTAATAACCGGCCTCGAGGCATCTATCGCGAATTTGGTGGCCGAGTTCGAGTGGTACTTCGCCGGATTTTTCGACCTCGGCCTCGTGCGGGTAAATTTCTTTTTCTACAAATGAGCGGACCGTGTCGACGATCATTTGCTGTTCAAAACTGAGTCCGAAATGCATTTTGCTATACTCCTAGTCGTCGTTAGCCGCTTTTAGCAAGTGCTGCTCGTACTTCGCAAGCGCTTGCCCCGCACCCCAGTTATTACCCTTCAGGCCATGCAAAATCGCGATCAGGTTGTCATCGCGAATGCGCTCCATTTCACGGATGCTCATGTGCCCGGATTGTTCGTCGGATTGACCGGCAATCAGGTCAACCAGCTCTTCGGTAAACTCAGGCACGTCCATCAGTTTGGTCCAGGGCCATTTCAGGCAGGGCCCGAATTGCGCCATGAAGTGTCGCATACCGGCTTCGCCACCAGCGACTCGATAGGTATCGAAAACACCCATTTGCGCATAGCGTAGACCGAAGCCAAAACGTACCGCGTCGTCGACATCCTGCGTGGTGGCGATACCGTCTTTCACCAGCCATAGCGATTCGCGCCATACTGCTTCGAGTAAACGATCTGCGATAAAGGCTTCGATTTCCTTTTTGACATGGAGTGGATGCATGCCGACTGCGGTGTAAATTTCGCGTGCACGCTCGATGGTGTCCGGTGAGGTTTTCTTGCCGCCGACTAATTCGACTAAAGGTAGTAAATAAACCGGGTTGAATGGGTGGGCGACCAGCAGGCGCTCGGGGTTAGTCATGTTGGCCTGTAAGTCCGATGGCATGATGCCGGAGGTGGACGATGCGATCAGCGCACCCGGCTCTGCGCTTTGCTCGATTTCTGCGTACACATTCTGTTTGATATCAAGACGTTCCGGAACAGATTCGACGATGAGTTCAGCGCCATAAACTGCATTTGCAATGGAATCCTTGAAGCGGATTTCACCCTCTCCGGCGCGTGGCGCTGTTAGCAGCCTGGCGTAAGCATAACGGCTGTTCTCAAGCACCGCTTCGACCTTTTCCATGGCATCGATGGCAGGGTCATAAATCGATACATTGATACCATTTTCGATAAAGCGTGCTACCCACCCAGCGCCGATAACGCCACCGCCGATGATGGCAACTTGATTAATAACAGGCATATCTATTCTCCTATCTCGCGACTGGTGCGCGTTTCTGTAGTTTTAATTTTTCACGCACTTCGGCTGCTGTCATCAGGGTGGCGCCCATGTTGGTGACAATCGTCGCAGCTTTCTCGACCAGTTGTGCATTGGTAGCGAGCACGCCTTTCTCCAGCCACAAATTATCTTCCAGGCCGACACGGATATTGCCACCGGCAAGCATCGCGGCGGCGGCAAAGGGCATTTCGTTGCGACCGATGGAAAATGCTGAGAAGGTCCAGTCTTCAGGCGTGTTATTCACCATCGCCATGAAGGTATTCAAATCATCGGGTGCGCCCCAGGGAATGCCCATGCACATCTGGATCATCACCGGGTCCTCAATAATGCCCTCCTCGACCAGTTGCTTAGCGAACCAGAGATGACCGGTTTCGAAGACTTCGATTTCCGGGCGAACACCGAGATCGGTCATCATCTGCCCCATCGCGCGCAACATGCCGGGCGTGTTGGTCATGACGTAATCGGCTTCGGCGAAATTCATCGTGCCGCAATCGAGCGTGCAAATTTCAGGCAGGCTATCGGCGACGTGGGCGACGCGTTCGGTGGCACCGGCCATGTCGGTTCCCGATTCATTTAAAGGCAGCGGGTTTTCGGGATCGCCAAATACCATATCGCCACCCATGCCGGCGGTGAAATTCAACACGACATCGGTTTCAGAGTCGCGAATTCGCTCCGCCACTTCGCGATATAAATCAACACTGCGACTGGGTGCGCCGGTTTCCGGATCGCGTACATGGCAATGCACGATAGCCGCGCCGGCTTTTGCCGCATCGATCGCGCTGTTGGCAATTTGTTCTGGCGAACGCGGCACATGTGGTGAACGATCCTGGGTGCCACCGGAGCCGGTCACGGCACAGGTGATGAAAGGGTTTAGGTTGGCGCTTAAAGGCATAAGGGGTCTCCTCAAAATTTGCGCAATCATGTCATGGAATTTTGTTATATGATTAACAATAAGCGAAATAAATTATACAAAACACGATATGACTGTATTTTCTGTCAGTGATCAGAGCTTGCGAGTGTGCCTGCTGGTTTTACCGGATTCTTCGATGATGTCACTGGCTTCTACGCTCGACACCATGAGAGCGGCAAATCGTATTGCCAGTAGAACCCTGTTTGAATGGCAAATAGTCACGCTGGATGGGAATCCGGCTACACTGACCTGTGGCATTCCAGTCGCAGCCCACAGTCGTCTTGCAGACGCAAAATCCGGTGATATGTTATTTGTGATTGCAGGATTCAATCAAAATAAACACGCTAATCAGGAGCAACTAAAATTAATCAAGCAATCCAGCCGTAATTATCACTCGATTGCCGGTATTGAGGCAGGGAGCTGGCTACTGGCCCGCTGCGGATTGCTCAATGGCAAATCAGCCACCACGCATTGGGAGGACCAGGAAGAGTTCGCGTTACAGTTTCCGAGAATCAATTTAAAGGCCGACCGCTTTGTTATAGATGGCGCCGTTTGTACCACCGGCGGCGCATCACCAACTTTTGACTTCATGCTCTATTTAATCCGCACGCGTTATGGTTATCCTCTGGCCTTAGAGGTCTCCAGTGCGTTCATCTACGATGGCGTACACAGCGCCACCGATACCCAGCCACTGGTGTCGCTGGGAATGCTGGAAAATAAAGAGCCCCGGGTCGCCAGGGCTATTCAGATGATGGAGCAGCATATCGATGAAACGATTTCAATGAGAGAAATAGCCGGGCAATTGAATTTGTCGGTACGCATGTTGGAATACTTATTTGTACAAACATTGAATTTGTCGCCGGGATCCTACTATCGACGGCTTAGACTACAAACAGCCCGGCGCCTGGTGGTTGATACGCGGCTGCAACTACAGGAAATCGCGATACGTACGGGGTTTAACTCGTTATCCGCTTTTTCCCGGTTGTTTAAAAATTATTATCAGCAGTCACCGGGCGAGTGTCGACGCCAGGCGGGATAGACGGTTTACTAAAAACAGCTAAACCTTGAGTGGTCGTTTAAAGTCGGTATTATGATTGATCAGCAGGATTTTATGGAGGCTAAATAGGCAGGGAAATGCGATTCACAAGAAAAATTCTTCCCATTATTTTCTTTTATATTTTCCTGCCGGGATGCGAGGCGGAAATATCTACCAATAACAGGACTAGTGAGGGAACGGAAATGTTTGGCAAAGGTAAGACGGAAAATTATGTCATCTTTTCACCAATGGAAGGCGTGCTGATGCAAAATGGTAAACCGCTGGCGGGGGCTAGCATTGTTCGAACCTTATGGTGGAATGGAAATGTCGAGGGGTTGGTAGAGGAATTTAAGACCGATGACAAGGGGCGGTTTTCGTTACCGATCCACGAGGAAGAGTTAAAGCTTGGGATGTTGGATCAGTTTGTCGGCAAAGCCGATTTAGAAATAGAAACAGAGAGCGGCAATGAATACCTTTGGAGCAGTAGTAAATTCTTCCCCGAGATATTTACCGAGACAGAAGGTGAATTAAGAGGCCTGGTTTGTGATACCAAATCAGAAGAGATTGCTGTGCCGATGGGTCCTACGTCTATTTTGACAAGGTGTCGCTGGAGCAATATGCCGGAATAGGAACTTAAATAATACATGGAGATTTAAATATGGCGAACGAACTATCACCAATCAAGGCTTCAGAATTAGCGCTTGGTATATATCAAGTAAATAGTGGTGATGAGCGACGACTGAAGGCTTTTTTATCAAACCGATTGTTTGCTCAAGATAACCAAACACAATTAAAAGGTGCAGTAGGCGGCAGATTACTTCGCGCGACAACCGATGGTTTTGGTCTTTGCGCTAACGGTGCCGGTATCTACCAGAACGATATATTTCTTATATTCCGAGGAACCACGACGAAGAACAATAATGCAGACTTCATCAGCGATGCACGGATTGGAATTGAACGATCAAAAGCAGGGCTGCCGGTACACATCGGTTTTAACCACACTTTTAGCAGTATGCTACCCGATATTCGCACATTTATATTAGAGGCAAAATCTCGCGGCATCATACATTGTATTGGTCATAGTCTGGGCGGAGCGGTGGCTTCCCTGGCGGCGGACTGGGTATCGAGAAATACGGCTAATTCGACCAGGCTTTATACCTTCGGCGCGCCAAGAGTGGGTACAGAGTGGTTCGCCAAAAGTACCACGGCTTCGATTGGGAACACTAATATGTACCGGGTGTACCACCGAACAGACCCGGTACCTATGGTCGCACTCTATCCTTTTATGCAGGCTCCTTATGGACAGACAGGGCATTATATTTATTCGACTGAACCGCTGAGTTCTGGAACCGCGCATTC
>JAOUJX010000130.1 GCA_029882955.1 Gammaproteobacteria bacterium | reverse complement strand
TCAAGTTACCGCGCATGCTCGGTGAGTCTCCGGAAGGCGAGGAAATATCGGCCAACATAGGCCGCTTCGGACCTTATATTAAATACGACAGTAAATACGTCTCGCTGAAGGTAAAAGAAGGTGACGATCCTTTTACCGTGACCCTGGAACGAGCCCTCGAACTGGTGGCCGAAAAGAAGGAGTTCGATGCCAATCGCGAAATTAAACTCTTTGAGGGTACCGACATCAAGATATTACGCGGACGCTACGGTCCGTATATTACCGATGGTGTGAAAAACGCGCGCATTCCCAAAGATGTCGAGGACCCGGAAACACTCACCCTGGAAACCTGCCAGGAGCTCATCGAAAAAGCACCCTTGCCTCGTTCGAAGCGTAAAAAAGCAGCGACTAAAAAGAAGGCGGTAGTAAAGAAAAAGGCGGCTAAGAAGAAGGCCACCAGGAAGAAATCCGCGAAGAAAAAAGCGAGCAAGAAAAAAGTCGCCGCCAAATCGGCCTAACGGTCATGTCTCCCTGGCTTATCAACCGGCTCGGCAAAGCGGTACAACGCGGCGCCGTGTTCGCTTATCCCACCGATACCATCTGGGGTTTCGGTTGTCACCCATTGCATGCAGCGGCGGTGCATCGTATTTTACATATTAAACAAAGGTCGGTTAGCAAGGGACTTATTCTACTGGCATCAGAACTTTCACAACTCCAGCCCTATCTGAAAAACAATTTAAACCATCAGGAAATCAGTCAATTAGAATTCATAGGCGAGCAACCGACCACCTGGTTAGTTGAAGCCAGCGAAGACTGCCCAAACTGGTTGCGAGGACAATTCCCAACCATTGCCGTTCGTCTAACCAGTCATCCTTTTGTCCAGCGCCTTTGCCATACCATCAACGCCCCACTGGTATCGACCAGCGCCAATCGCTCAGGCTGCCCGACCATTAGAAATGCCGTTCAGGCACGACGTCAATTTGGTTCTGAGCTCGATTTTATCGTTGAAGGTTTTAGCCCGGGTGGCAAAAAAGCAAGTAGGATCAAATCACTGGCAAGCGATCAAATTATTAGAACCGATTAACAACATGAACAACGAAACCGACTTAGTTAGAAAATATCTCACGGGCTTACAGAAAACCATAACTAAAGACCTGACTATAGCTGACGGTAGCGCCGAATTTATCATCGACGATTGGGTACGCGATTCTAGCGGCGGCGGTGGCGGACGCACCATGGTGCTAACCGACGGCGGTGTTTTCGAACAGGCGGGGGTTAATTTTTCTGAGGTTGCCGGGGATAGCTTACCCGCTTCGGCGACCGCACACAGACCGGAACTCACGGGCAGAAACTTTCGCGCCATGGGCGTTTCACTCGTGATTCACCCACATAATCCCTACGTGCCTACCTCGCATGCCAACGTGCGCTTTTTCATCGCCGAGAAACCTGGCGAGCCTTCGATCTGGTGGTTTGGTGGTGGCTTCGATATGACGCCTTACTATGCTAACAAAGAAGACTGTATTCATTGGCATCAAACCGCGAAACAGGCATGCGAAGGGTTTGGTGAGAACAGTTACGCTAAATACAAGCAATGGTGTGACGATTATTTTTTTCTAAAACATCGCAATGAAGCACGCGGAATCGGCGGGCTGTTTTTCGACGATTTGAACGAACCCGATTTCGAAACCGCTTTCGCTTTTATGCAAAGCGTTGGCAATCATTATCTGCCAGCTTATTTGCCCATCGTCGAGAAACGTAAGGCAACCGAATTCGGTGAACGTGAAAAGAAGTTCCAACTTTATCGCCGTGGCCGTTATGTCGAATTTAATCTGGTATATGATCGTGGTACGCTGTTCGGCCTGCAATCGGGGGGGCGCACCGAATCTATCCTCATGTCGCTGCCACCGATGGTTAGCTGGCAGTATAATTTCCAGCCCGAAGCCTGCAGTGCTGAAGCCGAACTCACCGACTATTACCTGAAACCCCGTGACTGGCTTAATGAGTCGTTATGAACAAGCCCGATTTCCCCAAAATCGAAGTCAATGCCGAATTCGATAGCACTGAAAAATGCGATCTGTGTACCAACTCGACCTGCTGCACCTATGTCACTCAGCAAATCGATACACCCAAATCAAAATACGATTTTGAAATACTACTCTGGCAGGTTTCGCACAAAGGTGTCGGTGCCTACAAAGACGAAGACGGCTGGTTCGTGATGTACGACGCACCCTGCACTCACCTCGAAATGGATGGACGCTGCGGCATTTACGATGACCGGCCCACCATTTGCCGCACGCATAAAAACGATTTTTGCGAGTACGATGCGCCAGCGGAAGATGGATTCGAACTTTATTTCCCCGATTACTCTTCCCTACTGGCCTATTGTGAAAAGCGTTTCAAACGCTGGACTACGGGTAACCCGGCACCCGAATAATATGACTAATAGCAAGTTACACAGCGCTATCGAAGGCGCGCGCGATACCTTGCCCCTGGTATTTGCGGCAATACCTTTTGGCATTGTTTACGGCGCGCTGGCACACGCGCAGGGCTTACCAAACTGGGTTATTCTTGCTATCTCAATGCTGGTATTCGCCGGATCGGCTCAATTCATAGCGATCATACTAGTTTCCTCGGGCGCCACCTTACCGGTCATCGTCCTCACCGTCTTTGTTGTTAATCTGCGCCACCTGCTCTACGCCGTCAGCCTGATTCCTTACGTGAAAAAGTTTTCGCAGTCCTTACGCCTGCCAATGGCTTTTACATTAACCGATGAAACCTTTGCCGTTGTCTATAATCAAGCCACACGGGACAATCCAACGCCTCATTTCGCTCATTACTACCTGGGTTCTGCAGCATTCATGTATCTCAACTGGCAGCTCTGCACCTGGATTGGCCTGGTTGCAGGTAACCGGTTTCCCGAATTAACCAGCTTTGGTTTAGACATCGCGATGGTAGTAGCCTTTATCGGTATCGTAGTTCCGCATTTAAAAATGCCCAGTCACTGGGCCTGTGCACTGGTTGCCGCTTTGTCCGGCACACTAACCTACGACTGGCCAAATCAAAGCGGACTACTGTTTTCTGCGGTAATCGCAATTATCAGCGGCGTCATGCTGGAAAATGCGTTCAACAAAAAGATCATCACCAAAAAGGAAATATCATGAATTATCTGCTACTCATTGCGGCTATGATGGCAGTCACCTTCCTGCCCAGGTACCTGCCTTTTTATCTGGCCAGTAAATTACAGCTGCCGCACAGCATCGAACAGGCACTTAATTACGTACCTATCGCAGTATTGACTATCATTGTCGTTCAGACCAGCTTGTTCAAGGAAGGGCAACTCGCACTGAGTGCGGACAACCCCTATATCGCTGCGAGTGCCGTGGCATTTATCGTCGCTTTATTGCAGAAACGCTTATTTGTCACGATCTCGGCCGGGTTAGTCAGTTATGCTGTGCTGCAATACTGGTTATCCGCTTAACCGCCTTTCGAGACTGGCTGATTTCTGAGGCCGCGAAGGATACTGTTTAGTCTCGCTCCGGCAGCTCTGAGCCAGAGCATTATTGAACCACTAACAACAACAATAAATCGCTAGAATCTGGTTTTAGTTTTCAATCTAGTTCAAAATTAGCCGGTCGGCTCAATAACCAGGTGCGCTAATCAGCTTACCGTATAAAGGAAAGAACAATGTCTAACCAATCCCTTTATCGCAGTAATATCATCGATTTCATCCTCGATTTATTCGCCCGTCGCGGTGCCGAAGAATACATGGGTGAACCAGTGAGTATGGCCCAGCACATGGAACAATCCGCCGCCTGCGCCGTCGCCGATGGTGCCGACGACGAGCTGGTTATTGCCGCCCTGCTTCACGACATCGGCCACTTCGTCGGTGACTTCCCTCTCGACGCACTAGAAAACGGTATCGATAATTATCACGAGGAAGCCGGAGCGGATTTTCTGGCGCCCTATTTTCCGGCCACGGTCACAGAGCCCATCCGTTTGCATGTGGCAGCCAAGAAGTATCTCTGTGCGGTGGACAGCAGTTATTCAAGTCGATTATCAGACGCATCGGTTCAGTCACTCGAAGTCCAGGGTGGACCGATGACCGAAGCCGAAGTGGCTGAGTTCGAGCGTAATCCCCATCATCAGTCCGCTGTCAAAGCTCGGCTTTACGACGACGACGGCAAGGTCGCCGGCCTCGATATAAAACCCGTTTACCAATACCGCGATAAACTCGAATCCCTGTTACTGTAGAAATGAATACTATCAAGTCGTTTTCCTTTAAAACCGATCAACTAACCATCGAATGGCAGGATGGCCGACAAAGCCAGCTCGCCGCTATCTGGTTGCGCGATCATTGCCAGATGCCCGAATGCCGTGACCCGCATAGTGGGCAGCGGTTGTTGAATATTACCGATATCCCGGCTGACACCAGGATTCAATCGGTTGAGCAAATCGACGATAAACTGGTTGTAGTGTTTGCCCCAGAAAACCATGTATCCGAATTCTCGACGAACTGGTTACTGGATAACTGCTATTGTCTGAACAAACAATCTGACGATCGAAGTGAGCAAGGTAAAAAACTCTGGCAGACCAACTCGTTTGCCAATGGACTGCCCCGTTTTGATTACGCCTCTTTTTGTCAGTCAGGTATAACCAGGGCAACTGCACTACAGGCAGTAAAAGATTACGGTTTTGTGCTACTCGATGGTGTGCCCTGCGAAGACGGATACATACTCCAGGTAATAGGAAAATTCGGTTATGTGAGAGAAACCAATTACGGCCCTCTATTCAACGTGCGTACCGAGGTCAATGCCAACAACCTTGCTTTCACCAACCTGGGGCTCGGCTGCCATCTGGATAACCCTTACCGCGACCCGGTGCCCGGCATCCAGTTACTGCATTGCCTGGAAAGCTCGACTACCGGCGGTGAGTCGATACTACAGGATGGTTTTATGGCCGCGAATGTACTACGCGACGAAAACCCGGAACATTTTAAAACTTTGAGCCGGCAATGGATTAATTACCGGTTTCAGGATAGCTGCACTGACCTGCACTCTCGCGTAGCGATGTTTGAGGTAAATGACTTAAACCAGGTGATCAAGGTACGTTACAACAATCGCTCGATTGATACATTGAGACTGGAGCGATCACAGATCAAACCATTCTACGCAGCCTACCGCCACTACGCGGAAATCATCGAACGTGAAGAATTACAGATCAGCTTTAAGCTCGGAGCAGGCGAGCTAATGATGTTCGACAATACCCGAGTGTTGCACGCTCGCAAGTCTTATTCAGACGGGGGCATTCGTCATCTGCAGGGCGCCTACAGCGATCTCGACGGGCTTTATAGCACTCTTAGTATGCTACAGGCAGAGAATCATAATGACTTATAAGGCCATAGTATTCGATAAGGACGGCACCTTAATCGATTTCAATTCCACCTGGTTACCGGTTTATCGGCATGCCGCACTGGAGTTCGCCAAAAACGACCCGCAACTGGCCGATGCGCTACTCGCAGAGCACGGCTACGACCACTCAGCCGGACGTTTTCTTGGCGGTAGCCTACTGGCGGCGGGCAACAACCACGACATCGCTAAAGCCTGGTCAAAACAATTATCCGACACGGTCGATAGCCAACGATTAAACGATATTTTCCAACAACTGGGGGCTAAATCGGCAGCCGCGGTACCGGGTTTAAAAGCGACCATCAGCAGTCTGAAGCAGTTCGGCATGAAGTTGGGCGTGGCAACCAGCGATAGCCATGCAGGCATTCACAATACCCTGCAAAATTTTGATGTCTTACCTCTTTTTGACTTTCTCTGCGGCTACGATAGCGGCCACGGCGTAAAACCTGAAGCCGGTATGGTCAACGCATTTTGTGAAACGGTTTCGGTCTCAGCGAGCCAGACCATTGTAGTCGGCGACAATAGACACGATATCGAAATGGGCAGGAATGCCGGGGCCGGGCTTTGCGTCGGCGTACTCACCGGTACCAGCACGCGTAAAGAGCTAGATGCGATTGCCGATCAGGTCTTCGACAATATCGGCGGCTTACTCAGCCTGTTCGCAGACCACCGGTAAATCACCCGGTAACCCCCATTCGCACCAGGAGCCGTCGTAGACCGACACATTATCATTACCCAGTAAATGCGCCACGAAACCGATGACACAGGCTGTTACACCGGAGCCACAGCTGCAGATACTATGCCTGTCTACATCGAAATGATCGGCCAGCATCGTCTCTAATTCCTGTTTTGGTCTCAACAGGCCCATTTCGAACAAATCAGGGAATGCCAGATTGGTTGCTCCCGGCATATGCCCTCTACGCAAACCAGCGCGAGGCTCGTCAATCTCACCGAAGAAACGCGGTGCGGGACGCGCATCAACAATCGAAACCGAATCGTCATCCAGCGCGGCAATTACAGCATTCACATCGACAAATTTTTGTGGATCCGGTTTGGCTACAAAATTTCCTGCAGCTATCGGTCTCGCCTCTGCTTCGGATTCAATATCGTAACCCGCTCGATGCCAGGCGGGTAAACCACCATCCAGCATGGCACAGTTTTTAAACCCCATGGCTCGCAACATCCACCACACTCGAGGCCCGGTAAACATACACAGACTGTCGTAAACGACCACCACGCTGTCTTCATTGAGACCCAGCTTTTGTACTTCCTGGGTAAAGGTATCTGCATCGGGCATCATATGTGGCAAATCGGCGTTCGGGTCACATATCACATTATCGAAGTCGAAGAAGCGGGCATTTTTAATATGCTCGTGTTGCCACTCTTCGAAGGGGTCACGATGCGTCGCCGGCATATGCCAGCTACCATCAAAAACAATTAATTTCGGATCATCAAGATTATCGTGTAACCATTCGACGCTGACTAATGAACCGGGTAACTCTAATCTGGACATAGGATTTCTCTACAAAAAACAAACCGCACATTATCGGAACCAGATATCTCTGGCAAGCTATCCAGACTGATTATATAGTGCCCCCGCTCTACCCATAATATTTACTCCATATGCTAAAGGCTTACCCCTATCGTAGCGGCGTATTATTCGCCCTGGTCACCGCCATCTTCCTCGGGTCGATTACGACCCAGGCCAAGTTATATTATGCCGAAGGTGGTAACGCGATGACCCTGATGCTGGCGCGCTTCTTCATTTCCACACTGGTTTTTGGCCTCGCCGTTTTTCTCCGCCGAGAAGCCTTCAATATAGCTCGCAGCGAGCGCAGCGGCGTTTTTTCCGTCGGTTTAGTCTGGTCGGCAGCGATGGTTTTCTATCTGCTATCGGTTGAAAGCATGTCAGTCAGCCTCGCAGTGCTGATTCTCTATGCATACCCGTTGGTCGTCCTGCTCTATTCAATTATCACTGGAAATCTTCAACCTTCACTACGACTGGTATTGCTTTTCCTGGCCGCATTTAGTGGTTTGTATCTGGCCCTGTCCACCGGTACGATTAAGCTCGACTACAAAGGCTTGATTTTTGCTGTATTAGCAAGCCTGGGCGCAGCATTTACCTTCATCAAAGGCGCTAAAGTCGCTCCTTTACTGAAACCCCTGGTGATGACCTTCTGGATAAACCTGATCGGCCTGGTGATGATTGTGCCATTGGTGATCTCCAGTTTTACGCTGAGTACATCGTCAACCGGCCACCGTGCTTTAGCCATCGCGACTGTATTTTATGTCATTGCCATCTTATGCCAGTTCCAGGCACTAGCGAGATTACCGGCCACTATGGCTGCTTTAATTCTCAATCTCGAACCGGTCGTTTCCATTCTACTCGCCGTTATCATTTTAAAGGAGCATCTTGATCCGCTCCAATGGCTTGGTGTCGCACTGGTCATCACGGTGCTTATCGTATCCATACGCATCGGTAAAAGTCCTGTCTCGACTCAATCATCGGATTAAAGCAGTTGCACAGGCAACCTCTCAGCGCATAATATGCGTCGTCTAAATAAAGACTTATTCTGGAGATCAAGTTATGACCAAAGGCATTCGTATCCATGAAACAGGTGGCCCTGAAGTATTACGCTGGGAAGAGATCGAGGTCGGTTCTCCTGCTGAAGGACAGGTACGCCTGAAGCAATCCGCCTGTGGCTTAAATTATATCGATGTTTACGGTAGAACCGGACTCTATCCGATGGCCGAATTTCCCGCCATTCTGGGTATGGAGGCGGTAGGCGTAGTCGAAGAAATCGGTGCGAACGTGACTGACCTGGCTGTTGGTGACCGCGTAGCTTACGCTATGCAAATCGGCGCTTATGCAGAACAACGCCTGATCGATGCCAAACATCTGGTTAAAATTCCCGACAGCATTAGCGACGAAACCGCAGCTGCAATGATGCTAAAAGGCCTGACCGCTCACTACCTGCTGTTTCGTACCTATCCGGTACAGCCAGGCGACGCCATCCTGGTATACGCTGCCGCCGGCGGCGTCGGGCTCATCCTCTGCCAATGGGCCAAATTGCTCGGCGCCACGGTCATCGGCTGCGTCGGTTCGGAAGAAAAAGCCGAACTCGCCAGACAAAACGGTTGCGACCATACGATACTTTACCGCGATGAGGATATCCCCAGTCGAGTACGCGAATTAACCAATGGCATTGGTGTTGCTGCGGCCTACGACTCGATTGGTAAAGCCACTTTTGAAGCATCGCTGGATTCGTTACGACCGTTTGGCGTACTCGCCACCTACGGCAATGCGAGTGGGCCGGTAGAACCGTTTAACCCCGGCATCCTGGCACCGAAAGGCTCCTTGTATGTTACCCGACCGACACTGGGTACGCATGTCTCGACACGAGAGTTATTAACCGAAGGTGCAAATCGTCTAATCGATGTAGTCAGCAGCGGCTCAGTAAAGATACAGGTGAACCAGTCTTTTGCCCTGGCCGATTGCGCCGAAGCTCACCGGGCACTTGAAGCCCGCGAGACCACCGGTTCAACTATTTTAAAAATTTGAATATTCCCTTCACTGTTTTTGGCCATTTTTCTAGTTGATATTCCGGCCTTTAAAAGCAGGTATTTTTATTCGGTAGAGACGAAATATCGGTACAATTATTCAATCTGTACCGGTATTTTAGAAAATGCTAATATTTATTATACTTTACTATAAATATCAACAACTTAAATGTTTTTATAATAGACTAATAAGCTTCAATGCCGGATTATTGGCGCTTCCTGATATAAAACCCGTGAAACAATTCGCAAAACATCTAAACAGATGAACTGTAACGGTCAACTGTTATGCATGTAATTTGACAAATCTGTATCTGTTACTATCGCCGTTGACGCCTATAATTCTCGTCATTAATTAACATCACCGCCCGGCCTCGTCCACTGGGTTTTTAACGGAGAATTGAAATGACTACAGCAAAAATGTACCACATCATCGATGACCTCGCTATCAGCGAAGCTATTTACAGTATCGTTCGTCGCAGCGAAGAAGCGGTTAACTCACTGATGAACACATTGAAAGTTTGGTCAGCACGCGCAGCAGACCGCCGCCAACTGGCTCAAATGAACGATCGCCTGCTAGCTGACATCGGCCTGAGTCGCAGTGATATTTATGTCGAAGTAAATAAGCACTTCTGGCAGAAATAGTTATACCCCGGTTTTATAACCGGTTAGTTTTACCTCTCCTCCTAAGTTGTATTTTTGGGCCATGGATGGCCGATTTTTTCCTCTAAACCCCACTGCGGGCTCTCGCCCATCCCGTTTATCCTCTCCTGATTTGTCATTATTAGTAGATCCATACCCAGGTTGTTTCGTGTAAATCGTACTAGTCTGCCGATGTTTCCATCTGCCATATTTCTGATAACTAAAAAACATATTGGATAAAAATCAGTGATTAGTTGACGTATATCAAGACTGAAACCGTCACTACAGGTTGAGACTATTGTCTGTACCGATA
>JAOUJX010000129.1 GCA_029882955.1 Gammaproteobacteria bacterium | reverse complement strand
CTAACAAAAGGAGCTTTACGTGAATACTCAATTTCCTCGCCTACTTAGGCTCATACTGACCGTCTGTATTCTCGGCATTGGCTTATCCGCCTGTGGCGGTGGTGGCGGTAATGATAACTCCAATGCCCAAACCAGTTCAGACTGCGTACTCGGAACCGCCAAGATCGGCGAATGCCAAATCCAATAATCAATAAACTCTAAGGAGAAAGCTATGAAATTTATTAGTAAGGGCCTATCCGCTCTCATATTGTCCATTGCAGTAACTAACGTCTACGCAGTGGATATCACTGATACCTACTCGACAGGTGACACCCTCACGACGACTACGTTAGACAACATCAAATCAGCAGTAAATAGTAAACAGGACAGGGTTACAGGAGTTTGCCCTCCAGGTGAAGCTATTGGCTCCATTAATGCTGATGGAACTGTAGCTTGTGAGGTTGATGATGTTGGCTCAGGGGATATTACCGGAGTTACAGCAGGGTCAGGTATAACTGGTGGAGGTACTAGTGGTGACGTTTCCTTATCACTACAAGGAACAGTTTCCATATCCGGTAACGCTCTGAATATTTCAGCAGAATTTATTCCTGGTTATGGCCCCGGTGGTTATTCGGTTGTTAATGGAACGTCCTTTCCCGCTTATGGATTTGCACCAGTTTATTTCCCGGATGGAGTAACTGTTACGACCGTGAAATGTGAATTTAACGATTCGTCTCGCTCCTATATGTCGGTAAGTTTGCACCGACAATCCTTCAATGGCTCAACTGAGGTTTTATATAGTGCCAGCACTACTACTGACTTAGGCCAGGAAATCCTTATTAGTCCAGACTTGTCTTCTCTTGTCTCAAATAGTGACTATCGCTACTATATTAAGATTGACTGGCCAGTAGCAGGAGGCGGGACCTACAGATTTTATGGTTGCATGATCGGGTATCAGTAACGCTAAATAAGACGCTTGAACGGGGTCGGACCACCATAAACCATTGATAATTATCAATATACTGTTCGTATAGCCTGTGAATCGGTGCTTAAACGGGTCATTTTATCTAGAAAATACATGCTTTAAGCGACTTTGAGCCTGTGGCGCGCCAATTGTTATTTGTTTATCTCTAGTAATGGATTCCGGCTAGGAGGCCCACTACTATCCGGAATAAATTCATATTAGTAACTCAGCTTGTTGTAATTGGTAGATCGCTTTATTTTTTCGCCGTCGTTTGAGTTTATCATAGTCGACTTTAGGGCGCTGGAAAAGGGTGGATTTAAGTTCCGCCATCCATAGGTACAGGCTCTGTTTTGAACCACTGTACTGTCGATACAGATAGGCAAGTAGATATGTAATCAAGGCAGTGAGTATCTGTAGAAGAGCGTTATAGAAACTGTAGGATTTTGCCTGAGATCGCTTGCCTCCACAGCAATACCTTTTGCCTAACACAATCCACTTTGCACCCAACTTAATATAAAGTCAAACTGCCTCATTCTATGTCGTCACTTGATCAATCCAGCTTCGAACTTCATTCAATCAATGTCCGCAGTTGGCCGACTAGAGCCTAACACACATAAACTTTGATCGTCCGCTTTAGGCTTAATCGCTTGGAAAACGCTTTACTATTAAAGATTTATTCACATTTACAGAAATACGCATTTTCCTTATAAGCGGACTATTCATTACTATTTGACTCGATCTCGCAGTTCTTTCCCAGGTTTGAACTGAGGGACATACTTACCTGGTATTTTAACGGCTTCACCGGACATGGGGTTTCTGCAAGTTCGTGGAGGGCGATAGCGCAAACTGAAACTACCGAATCCTCTGACTTCTATGCGTTCACCAGTTGACAAGGTATGGCTCATTATTTTAATCAAACTATTAATTGCAAGCGCCACATCTTTTGGGGCCAGCTTCCTCTGGTTGTTTTTGGATAGATTGCGGATCAAATCGGACTTTTGCAATGAAGGTAAATACTCCGAATCTTTCATAATTACTGCCTTTTTAATTATATAAGAAGCTAAATTTTGAATGGTTTTTCCACCACAACATGGAACTTAACTCTGACTACTTTAGAATTTTAAAAATCACGCGAGTATAACGATGTTTTAATAGCCAAGATCCAACTTAGTTCACACATTTCAACTGTAGGCTGAACTTGGAGTCGCGACATTTGAAGGCTGAAAATGTTCCTGCCTAAGTTGCGTGAAGTGCTCATGAGTTTTGATGTTGATGATTGATAGGATCATTTTCGATTGGAACCAAATCAATTCGATAGCCATGGTTTGTCACACGATTCCTTTTGACCGAAAGCACTACCCCCAGCAAAGAAAATAAACGACTCCTAAAGGGGAAGTCTTTGACCTATCACTATCCCCGGCCCTGACATGTTCGGGTATGCAATTCCCGGCGCCTCGTGGTCCCAAACAGAGGTCGTCTGCATTTTTCCGATGCCCAGTCATCGGCCATCCAAATTGAACCTGTCATAGAATAGTGATAACGTCCTCATTCCGTAATTTCCGGTTATATCATGAGAATCGAAGACGACAGTAAGCTCGATTATAAAGATGTATTAATCCGTCCCAAGCGTAGTACCCTGGGTAGCCGTAAAGACGTTGATTTATTTCGTAATTTTAGCTTTCGTAATTATGAAACCGACATAGCCGAACCGCATTATCGTGGTATACCGATTATGGCATCCAACATGGATGGTGTCGGCACCTTCACAATGGCAGATAAACTGGCCGAACTGGGCTTATTCACCTGCCTGGTGAAAAATTATTCAGCCGAAGACCTGATCGTTTTTTTCAATGACGATCAACCGAGACGTACTGAAAATGTCGCTTATTCAACAGGCATCACTGAACAGGATTTTGAAAAATTTAAACAAGTATACAAGGCCACTCAGGAACGCCTGAAATATGTCTGCGTCGATGTCGCTAACGGCTACTCGGAGCGCTTTTCGATGTTTATAAAACAAATGCGCGATGCCTTCCCGGGCATTGTCATTATCGCGGGTAACGTCGTAACCGGAGAAATGACCGAAGAACTTATACTCAGCGGTGCCGATATCGTAAAGGTCGGTATCGGGCCCGGTAGTGTCTGCACCACGCGTATCCAAACCGGTGTGGGTTTCCCGCAGTTGTCGGCAGTAATCGAATGCGCCGACTCCGCTCATGGACTTGGCGGACATATCATCGCCGATGGCGGCTGCACCTGCCCTGGTGACCTAGCCAAAGCCTTCGCTGCGGGTGCCGATTACGTCATGCTGGGCGGTATGCTCGCTGGTCATGATGAGGGTGGCGGAGAAATCATCACCCGGTACTATAAAACCGGTGAAGTCTCCAGGACCGACAACGGCTGGGAAGACATCGTCGAGGAACGAAAATTCGTACAGTTCTATGGCATGAGCTCACGAGCGGCTAACGAGAAACATTTCGGCGGATTAAAAGAATATCGCTCGTCTGAAGGTAGAGATATCCTGGTTCCCTACCGGGGCGAAATCAACCATACCATCCAGGATTTGCTCGGCGGCATTCGCAGCACCTGTACTTATGCAGGGGCTAAAAAGCTTAAATGGTTGAGCAAATGTACGACCTTTGTTAAGACCGGTCAGCAGTTTAATTCGGTTTTTGCCGGGTGAAATAGCAGTAATACTTTGGTACTTTAAAAAAATACATTTTTAAAAATTATTACCCCAATAAATCTGGCAAGGCCCCAACCTTCCCTACCAATACAAAACAACTATGAATGTACTATTCGATCTGGACGGCACCTTAACTGACCCGAAACTCGGTTTTGTCAGAAGCATCCATTACGCTTTGTCAGAACTCAGTATCAAATTCGACCCGGATACTAATTTCGAATCCTATATCGGCCCGCCTGCCCATGATACATTTCGAGAACTGTGCGGTAATCAGGGGCTGGCTGAGGAAGCCATTTCGTTGTATCGCGAACGCTATGCAGAAATAGGTTTATTCGAGAACGAACCTTATGAAGGGATTCAGGAAAGCCTGGAGCGGATACTTGGCTCAGCTAAATCAATTCATGTTGCCACTTCAAAACCAACTGTCTTTTCCAGACGAATAATCGAGCACTTTGGGCTGGATAGATATTTTAATGTTGTGTATGGCAGTAATCTTGACGGCTCACTTAGCGATAAAACTGAATTATTAAATCACATTCTGGAGGAACAGGGATTCGAGCCCTCCGATGCTGTGATGATCGGTGATCGGCGTTACGATATGATTGGGGCGAACAACCACGGCATTCGGGCGATCGGAGTTTTGTGGGGTTATGGCTCAGAAGAGGAGCTTAGAAACACCGGTGCAGATGAAATATGTTCTCACCCGGAGGAACTCTATGAGCAAATATTCAAATAACATATCTGAAAGAATGGTTTCGTCTTCTCAACCACGCCGCCAGGCATGAAATTTTCCCACCCACTCCAGCAGTTTCTGCGGCGCGTGAGCCCGCTTCCATTCGCCCGCAACAAACTTGTTAGCTTCGGCCAATGTCGGATATATATGGATAGTGCCGAGTATCTTGTTCAGCCCTAGCCCGTGCTTCATTGCCAGAACGTATTCTGCAATTAAATCGCCTGCGTGCTCACCAACAATGGTGACACCGAGTATTTTATCCTTGCCGGGTACAGTTAATACTTTGATAAAGCCGTGCGCTTCGCTATCGGCGATAGCCCGGTCAAGGTCGTCGATGTTATATCGTGTTACTTCGTAAGCAATCCCCTGCTCTTTAGCATCGGTCTCGTTTAACCCCACGCGCGCGACTTCGGGTTCGCTGAAAGTCGCCCAGGGGATCACCCGGTAGTCGGCTTTGAATCGCTTCAGCGCTCCGAATAAAGTATTCACAGCTGCATACCAGGCCTGGTGAGAAGCGACATGGGTGAACTGGTAAGGCCCGGAGACGTCGCCGCAGGCGTATATGGTTGGAATACTGCTTTGCAGGTACTCATTGGTTTCGATGGTGCGATTTGGATTTAATCGCACACCCAGTTCTTCGAGGCCGAAACCGGCCGTATTAGCGGCACGACCAACGGCGACGATGAGTGTATCGAATTCGATTTCAATGTTTTTGCCTTCATGTTCGGCGACGAGATAATTTTTACCATCCCTTTGTATAAACAGCTTTGCACGATGATTAACCAACACGTTTACGCCTTCTTTGATCAGCTGATTTTTTACCAGTTCAGATACTTCGGGATCTTCTCGTAACAGGATCTTAGGTAGCATTTCGACCTGGGTTACCGATATATCAAGTCGTGCAAATGCCTGGGTCAATTCGGTGCCAATTGGCCCGCCACCAAGCACTACCATCTTTTTGGGTTTCTCGCGTAATTCCCAGAGATTATCCGAAGTGAAATAATCAATATTTTCAATGCCTTCAATTGGAGGCACGAAAGGCCTGGCACCGGTAGCAACGACTATATTTCTGGCGTTTATGGTTTCTCCATTCACCTCGACCGACCAGGGCGAAGTGATTTTGGCATCGCCCTGAATTACGTCGACGCCGAGCCCTGTGAAACGCTCGACCGAATCATGCGGCTCGATTCGTTTAATGATTGCAGCCACTCGTTCCATGACATCTGAAAACTCAAATTCGGCTTCGGCTTTTTTAATACCAAACTCACTACTACGTGAAATATGAGACATGAACTTAGCCGAACGGATAATCGACTTTGAAGGCACGCAACCCGTGTTTAAACAATCGCCACCCATTTTGTGCCGTTCGATTAATGTCACTTTTGCCTTTACTGCGGCGGCAATATAGGCACTCACAAGGCCTGCCGATCCGCCACCAATCACAACTAAATTAGTATCAAAATGACCGGGCTTCCTGAAGCCTGCCAGCGCCTTACGCGCATTGATCAGGGCGACCACTTTTTTACCGATGAGCGGCAACAATCCCAGCAGGGCAAACGAAACCAGTAAGGATGGCGATAATATTCCGGAAGCAGAATCTATCTGTGCTAACTGAGTACCGGCATTGACGTAAACGATAGTACCCGCGAGCATGCCAACCTGGCTCACCCAATAGAAAGTTTTCAATTTTATCGGGGTTAGGCCCATCACCAGATTGATCACAAAAAAAGGGAACACCGGAACCAGTCGTAAGGCAAACAGATAAAACGCACCGTCTTTGTCGATACCATCGTTGACGGATTTTAATGAGTCTCCAAATCTCTGTTGAATCGACTCACGAAATAGATAGCGAGAAACTACAAATGCCAGAGAAGCACCGATTGTACTGGCAAATGAAATAATAATAAGCCCGTTCAACAGACCAAAAAGAGCCCCGCCAGCCAGTGTCAGGATAGCCGCTCCGGGTAGAGAGGCGCCGGCCACCAGAACATAGATAAGAAAATATCCAGCAATTGTCAGGGCTTTATTTTCTGCGTAATACTGATCGACCTGCTGTTGCTGCGACTTGATGTACTCCAGGGAGAGATACTGAGATAGATCGAAATAAAAGAACGATAACAGGATTGCCAGGATAATTCCGATCAGACCAATTTTTTTCATATATTATTCTCATTCTTTAATATCGTAAAACTGGTCTGTATGACCCCTGGAGACTATTAGAGTTCAACAGATAATTCTCAGCCCATTCCAGATACTCATCTTCAGGACCTTCAAATAAGATATCGACATCTTTATTAGCTAGCTGATAACGGTACATCGGATCGTAATACTGTTCTAGTAGTATCTGTATTCCATCATAAAATGCCGTGACTTTTCCGCTATCGAAAAATTCGCACAATGCCGATTCAAAACAGGCTTTCACTGCTTTATAACGCTCACCACCCAGACGTTTTTGTATTCTGTCGAGATTGTGCAACACAAAAGCCGAAAATTCTTTAGTGGCGTTTTCCGCGTAGTGATTTTGATAGGCGGGCCAGCTACTGACAATGTAATCATCGGCAATCAGTTTTAGTCGAGATTCGGTATCAACGGTCAGTATCGCGCGCGGGGCAACCTGCATTTTTGCAAATAAATTATCCGGAATACTAACCCGACCGATACGTCTGCCCTCATCTTCAACAAATACCGGTTGGCTGGCCCGCTGATATCGGAGTTTTAAAAAATCGATAGAAACATGGTTTTCCCAGTCAATCGTACTCGGTTGTTGATCCAGCGGATCGCGGCCGAACGCCGAACCACGATGATTAGCAATGCCTTCAAAATCGATCTTACGCGAAATTTGATTTAACAGATGTGTTTTACCACAACCGGTCAGACCACTGACTATGACCAGGGGTAGTTGTTCCAGGCTCTTTTCCAGTTCATCGATGAGGAAGCGTCGCATCGCTTTATAACCGCCTTTGACTAACGGATAGTCGATACCCTGCTCTCTAATCCACTGCTGCGTGGTTCTCGATCTGAGACCACCACGGAAACAATAAAGATAACCCTGATTATTTTTTCCGCAAAAGTCTATCCAGCTTTTCAGCCTATTTTGACGGATGTCTGCTGTGGCAAGCTCCAAACCTAGTTCGATAGCTGCCTGTTCGCCCTTTTCCTTGTATCGAATACCGATTTTTTCGCGTTGATCGTCATCCAGTAGGGGAATATTCGAGGCAGTAGGAAACGAGCCTTTGCGGAATTCTACCGGAGCACGCACATCCATTAACGGGATATCGTTGAGAAATAGCGATAGAAAATCGTCGCTATCCATGCGCACGGTGTCTAATCTCCCAGCATTGATGAATCCCCGGACGTCGTTTGAAGTCCTCTGGAATGGTATCCCGGCTTATATTTTTAACGTCAAATAATGACATTAGATGATCGTCCAGTTTGAATTTTCTACGATTGGTGGAGAATAATAAAATACCTTTCCTGTTGAGCAATTTCATCGCATTCCCAATCAACGAAGCATGATCACGCTGAATATCCAGCGTATCCGCCATTTTAGCCGAGTTTGAAAAAGAAGGTGGGTCGAGAAAAATAATATCGAAGTCCTTATCGACTTCGAATCTTTCCGGACGATCTAGCAGGTCGATGGCATTGGCTCGAATAAAATCTACGCCTCCATTTTTAAGAAAACCATTTACAGCGTGATTCTCTTCGGCCCATTTCAGATAAGTCGCGGACATATCGACATTCACTACCCGCCTGGCGCCTCCCAGTGCCGCCTGCACGCCAACCGAACCGGTATAACAGAATAGATTCAATACCGATTTATCTTTCGCCATTTGTTTCACTCTTTCTCGAGTTATCCGATGGTCGAGAAACAAGCCCGAGTCAAGATAATCACTCAGGTTAATCAATAATGAAGCTGCGCCCTCACGAACCTGAAACAATTCACCCTGGTTATCCTGTTTCTGGTATTGCCGGTCACCTCGCTGTCGCTGACGGGTTTTACAGAATAGTTGCGTCTGGTCGATATCAAAAGCCTTCTGCACAGCGACTTTCGCCCATTCGATACGCTGTGCGGCAACGTCGACTTCGATAGTTTTCGGGGCCTGATATTCCTGTAAGTGATACCAGCGAGTATCCGGCGAAATTTCGCTTTGATATACATCGAGTGCAAAAGAAAATTCAGGCAAATCGGCATCGTAAACCCGGTAACAGGTCACATCATTTCGCTTAGCCCAGCGCTGTAGATGTTTGGCATTTTTATGCAGACGATTCAGCAGCGGCTTTATTACCTCCTCATTTTCATCGGCTACCTTATCTTTTGTTGAACTATCTTTTCCTGTCGATACTTTTTTCTCACTGCCATCGACTTCAAGATCAAACCCTGCAAACAGGCATTCAAGCGGACCATTCTTGACCGACTTCCGGAAAGTCCGTTTCATGCGCAAGCGATGCAACAGATCAGGATTAGCAGAAATCATAAATAATCTGGCCGATTTCAATTGCTTCAACGCACTACCAATCGCACTATAAAGCGATGCCAGACCCTGCTCGCTTTGCAATCTTTCACCATAGGGCGGGTTACACAAAACAATCGCCGGCCGCGGATCGTCTTCCAGTTTCAGGTCATTGATATTCTGGTGACTAAACTGAATCAGTTCCTCTACACCGGCTCGAGCCGCATTGGCTTTGGCTACCTTGAGGGCTTTGGCATCGTAGTCACTTGCTTCAATGAGTGGTGCGGCGGCGGTATCAATCTGCACTTCAGCCTGTTCAATACAGCTTTGCCAGAGCTCCGGATCGTGCTGTAACCATTTGCTAAAACCGTAGTAACTGCGATCCAGCCCCGGGGCAATGTTGGCCGCTATCATCGCGGCTTCGATAGCAAACGTACCCGAACCACACATGGGATCGACGAAACGATGGTCTTTGGCCGATTCAGCATTCCAGCCTGCCTGCGCGATCATCGAAGCAGCGAGATGTTCTTTCAATGGTGCGCCGGCGTGTTCGACTCGATAGCCGCGACGATGCAGGCTTTCTCCGGACAGATCCAGGCTCAACTGCGCCTGGTTACGATGAATATTTAAGTGTATATGCAGATCAGGTTGTTGCTTTTCGATCACCGGCCGACTACCCACTTTATCGCGGAATTGATCGACGATGGCATCCTTTACTTTCAGCGACGCATAATGGGTATGGTCGAGATTTGACCTGGACAGAGTCGCAGATACCGCAAAACTGTTTCTTGAAGTTAGATGTTCTGACCAGTCGATTGCATAAACCGCCTTGTATAATGCATCTTCATCGTTAGCGTTGAACTGAGCCAGCTCACAAAAAACCCGGTTCGACAAACGCGAGTGCAGGCAAATTAGATAAACACATTCGATACCACCCTGCACTTCGACACCGCCATATTGACGGTTTATAATTGCATCACAAACACTTAGAATACCTCGTAATTCGTGAAAATGCGGCGTTTCAAAGCCCTTGTGACCAGTAATAAATAATTTCAGATTCGACATTAGAGCAAGACTTTCTCGGTTCCGCCGTTGTTAATTTTATCGATAAAAACCTGCTG
>JAOUJX010000493.1 GCA_029882955.1 Gammaproteobacteria bacterium | reverse complement strand
GCAAAGAGACAAACACCCGCCAGTAACAGGCAGATCGACGTGAAAGCCACCCCCTGGTTCAGCAAAGTCCCCACCAGCGCAGGCCCAAGCGCCGAGGAAAAAACCATCACGGCATTGGTGAGCGATTTAATAGCACCCAGATGTTTAGCACCGTAAAGCTCAGCCCAGAGCGCACTTAAACCGGTAAAATACAATCCCGAGCTGGCACCCATTAACAACATAAATATCCAGACCATGAAAGCCTGGTTGGACAGCGTTAAGGACACCAGTGCCAGGGCCAGGGGAATTAAAAAAAGCGGTACGACACGCCGAGCTGTGTAGCGATCGATTAACACGCCTGACGAGATCGTTACCGCCACTGCAGTAATCGAATAAACCCAGTAGTTACCAGTCACCCATAAATTGCTCCAGCCTTTAGCTTTCGCTATTTCGGCTGGAAAGAAAAACATCGCAGTCATAATCAGCGAGGGTGCAATCATCGCTGGTAGCATTAAATAAAATCGGCGCTCGGATAGCATTTGTCGACGCGTGTAACTGAACTTAACACTGCCATCACTATTTTTTTGCCCGGTTTTTGAAGAGTGACTGGCGTGCCTTTGACTATGTCCCTTAAGTAACCAGAGCGCTATCAGTACCGAGGCCAGTATCACGATGGAGGCTGCGGCATAAGTATCGCGCCAACCCCAGGCTTCGATAGCAAAAACTGCGAGTACAGGCAAAGCGGCCTCCCCAAGCGCAAACCCGATCGCAGCCAGCGCTATCGCTTTTCCCCGGTCGGCCTCGTGGTAGCGCGCCATCGATGTAATACCGGCATGACTGGTTAAACCCTGCCCAAACTGGCGCAACATGAATATTGCGAGGATCAACAATACCGGCGTGGTTACCGAGCTCATCAGCCAGCAAGCGGTACTCAGGCCGATCAAACTGATCGCGCTAAACAGGCGCAGATCGTAACGATCAATGAGCGAACCACTCCAGTTGATGACGACTGCGCTGATTAAGGTACCCATCATGTAGATACGCCCCCAGCTACCACTATCGAGCCCGAATTCATTTTGAATTTCCGCACCGAATACGCCAATGACATATGTTTGACCCGCACTGGAGAGAAAGGCGAGAAAAAAACCAAAGCTAATAAAACGCGGATGCGCCCGCGCGAAGTGCCAGTAGTCGATGAGCATGCAATTAAATGTTCCGTTTATTACCGGGCTAAAAATCGAATTGATTATGGGGTACGGCTGGCTAGCAACAAAGCAAAACTGCGCTCAAAGCAATCACTTGACCGCCCTGCTCGTCAATATAGAATGGCCCGCTCACCGAATATCAGGACTATAGCCGTATGTCTTCCAGTACACCAGTTATCACCGCTGTCGAGCAGCTCATGGCAGATTACGTCGAGCAGCAAAAAACCGCGGGCATGGTTACCCTGGTTAGTCAGTCAGGCAACTTAATCCACCAGCAGGCACATGGCTTTCAGGATATCGCCTCGCAGGCGCCAATGAGTCCCGATACCATTTTTCGAATTTATTCGATGACAAAGGCGATTACCAGTGTCGCCCTCATGACGCTGTTCGAACAAGGCAGGTTCCAGCTCGACGACCCCGCCCGGCGCTGGATACCCGCGCTTAAAACACTTAAGGTTTACCGTAATGAGGGTGCTTACGATGACCTCGAAAGCGACATTACCATCCGGCAACTGCTGACTCATACCGCTGGCTTTAGTTATGGATTCGATCCGGATAACGAGCCCGTTGATCAACTCTATGGCGAACTCTGGAATACACTGAAGAAAGATAAGCCACTCACCGAGCTAATGGATATCGCATTCGGCTTACCGCTGATCGCGCAACCCGGTAGTCGCTGGCATTACAGTATCGCCACCGACATCTGTGGTTACCTGGTCGAGTTAATGAGTGACATGCCGTTTGGTGACTACCTGCAACAAACAATTTTCGACCCGTTAAATATGTTTGATACCGCCTTCGAGGTGCCCGAGCACAAACGCCACCGCTTCGCTACTCTATACGGCCTTAAAGAAGGCGAACCACTGGCTGTGCTGGAAACCAGCAAAGATTCGCCTTTCATTCCTGCCGCCAATATGGAAAAGGTTCGATTACAGTCGGGTGGCGGCGGTCTGGTTTCGACCATTACCGATTACTGGCAGTTTGCACAAATGATGCTCAACCGGGGCGAATTAAATGGCGTTCGTATCATTAAACCGGAAACCGTAGACAATATGACTCGCAACCATGTCGCAGAAGAGTTACAGCCTCTCTCGTTTAACGGCATTTTCCCTGAACCGGTCGAAGGCTATGGATTTGGTCTCGGTTACTGCATCAATATGACCGAAAGTCACTTCGGTAGTGTCGGAGATTTTGGCTGGGGTGGCATGGCCGACACCTATTGCTGGATAGACCCGAAGAAAAGAATTGTCGGTATACTCATGCAACAATTTATGCCTTCACTTACCTAT
>JAOUJX010000494.1 GCA_029882955.1 Gammaproteobacteria bacterium | reverse complement strand
TTGAGAATCCCCAGCATTAAATAACGAAAAAGTGATATAGTTTGTGAGCCCATTCAGATTCCACTGCACCTTGATTAACATAAAAGCTATATTACAGTTCAGACAACAGATACTGGCATCAATGCTGCTGGTGTACCATGTTTTAATCTGGACCTCATCCGACAGCCAAATCCAGTTAGCCTTATCGTTTATATTGTATGGCATGTTTCTGTTGTGGCAACCCCTGTGGGAGAAAGAGGTCAGGATAACCAGTCGGCCCGTGGCCATCTTCATCGCTCTATTTTTTCTGGCCATTACGTATTATGCGACTACGGAATCGCTGGTATTTTTCGGATTACTATTGAACGGACTTTTTGGAAGTCGATTATTAACCCAGTCCGGCGTTCGCGCATATGACCTTATGGCATTAATTATCGTCACGTTAGAAATGGCTGTTGGGCTGATTCCCGAATCATTCGATCAAATCAATTTACCGAATCAATTTTCCGGTTATATGCAAACGGTCATACTTATTCCGATATTGTTATTATTTTTCACACCAAATCCGAGTCAGACCAAATCCCCTAGAAGTCAGATCGACCTTATGCACGGCTTGCTCACCTCGACATTGATTTTTATTGTGCTACTGGGAGGGATAGTGATCAACTTGCTCTACCAGGTCAATTATCTCGACGGGCTACTACTAACTGTATTTATCGTTTCCACGCTCACCATCGGTATAAGCTGGTTCTGGAATCCAGGCGTTGGCTTTTCCGGCATTGGCGTCTTGTTAAATCGTTACACGATGACAATAGGCGGCCCTTTCGAAACCTGGATAAGCACATTAACCGCCCTGATTGAGGAGCGTTATTTAACGCCTAGAGAATTCCTCAAGGCGGCTTGCGAACACCTGGTCGATAATAAATGGCTGAGCGGGATAGAATGGAATATTGAAGCGAATAAAATGTTCGCGGGAGAGCGGTCCAATTTTGAATACGAGCATCAATTAAATCCGAGTATCCGGGCAACTCTTTACTACAAGTCAATCCCGGGTAGTGCACTGGAGCAACACACCGCATTACTGGTTCGCATGGCGTATCAGTTTTATCTGGCCAAGTTAAATCAGGAAAAAGTGCGAGCCCAGGAACATTTTGCGACGATTCATCATACCGGTGCACGGCTAACCCATGATATTAAAAATATACTGCAGTCGATAAAAACCTCATTAGCAATCCTAAACAGTGATTCCGAGTCAGGAGTGCCTCAAGACCTGTTGCAGTCCAATTTAACGCAAATTAGCAGCCGCCTCGAAACCACACTAGAGAAATTAAAAACACCTGATTTTGATTCTAAATTTATGCTGAGCGGATGTCACGAATGGATGGATCAACTCGAGCCGCAATATCAGGCTAACACACTTATTGTTTTTAGCCGGGATATTGAAGTAAACCGGCCCATCCCTGTCGACCTGTTTGACAGCGTCATAGATAACCTGATCAATAATGCGCTAAAGAAAATAAACGTGAAACGAATCGATGTTCGTCTGCATTCGAGTAGGAACATTATTTTATTGTCAGTATGCGATGACGGTAAAGCCATATCAGAAAGCATCGAATCCGAGTTATTTACCAAACCACTATCCTCTGGAAGCGGTATGGGAGTCGGACTTTATCAGTCATCCATAATGGCCCAGGCGTTTAACTTTGAGCTCGAGCTCAGTCAGAATGAAGAAGGCAAGGTCTGCTTTAATCTGTTCCAGCACCTGGAAGACTGATTTACGGGAGTTGATTTGCCTCAATCATTTTTGAGAACAGGAGATTGGGTGATACCCATTTGACCACGTCGTCGAAGTCATCGGCTAATCCGTTTCGGCGAACGAATGTGGTTTCGTTACCAGCAACGTTTTTTAACCAGTATTCATCATTGCTTGGTCCAAGCCCCATGGCTAGTGTCGCGTCGTTAGTTTCGTTAGTGCCTCTATTTTCAAGCTCGTCACCCACTGGTGTCTGACTCCCGTTTTTACCGAGGGAAAGCAGTACGAACGGTGCACCTGCATAAGGGCCGCCTGCGGCGTTCGGCCTACCGAATACGACAGCCGCGCCCGTGCACAAATCGTCAGTACTAGTACCAGCTGCATCGCAGATTAAATATTGGCCATCGAGGTCGATATAGGTATCAGTACCCGGGATTCCACCACCCGGCACGTCTATAACATCGACTAGACCGACCGCTCTCATTTCTCTACTAGTCACGAAATCTGAACCACCACCATTTATATCTTGATTTGAAACATAATAGCGATACGGATTTCCCCATGGATCTAGTAACAACATATCTGAATTTAATCGACCGTTATAACCAAGGGTATTAACCGGTACAAATCCACCGTAATTATTGCAATCAATTGTACCGCCTCCATCCTCGATTCCACCTGAGGTGGGAATAGCGGGACAGGGCAACCGACCATTAACCTGTGCAAATCCGACTATCGCGG
>JAOUJX010000492.1 GCA_029882955.1 Gammaproteobacteria bacterium | reverse complement strand
TTATTTTCACTATTATTTATTCCTCTGAGCCTGATGTTGTTTAATCAGGCCAGTCCAGCCGGATTTTTCGCGAATATTGTCGCTATCCCGTTGCTTAGTCTGCTGATTTTACCATTGGTATTGCTTGCCGCCAGTTTAGCTATTTTTGATCTACCGATTGCAGACAGGCTATTCGAAGGTGTCGACTGGCTACTGGGGTTGTTATTCGACTACCTGTCGTTATTACTCGATTCCGGTCTCGGTGTTTATCAAAATTCCAATACGCCGATTCTATTATTGATGTCTGCGAGTCTCGGTTTATTGCTGTTGTTACTACCATTGGGTAAGACGGCGATGAAGCCAGCTCTATTGTTAATCGCCTTGCCGCTTTTCTGGCAAAACAAGGGAATTGATCAGGACGATTTTCGATTGACCGTGCTCGATGTTGGCATGGGAACTTCGGTTGTTGTCGAAACAAAAAATCATAGCTTAATTTACGATTTCGGATCGGGCAGGGAACAGGGCTTTAGTGCGGGGGAGTGGGTAGTAAAGCCTTATTTGAGCTACCGTTCTATTGACGCCCCCGACCTGATGATTATTAGTCATGCTGATCAGGACCATAGTGGGGGCTTTTATAGCTTTATCGATGGTGTTGATCCTCGCCGGTTACTGTCTGGCACGCCTGAAGAGACGGCAAAGAAATTTAATCTGGAAACGAATCTTCGGGATTGCCATGATTATCCAGCCTGGCGCTGGGATGGGGTCGATTTTGAATTTCTCAGGGCGAAAGATTCTTTAGCGGCCAGGTCAACTAATAATCGATCCTGCGTTTTAAAGGTTAGTGGTTATCAATCAGTTCTACTCAGTGGCGATATCGAAGCTGAACAGGAAAAACGATTGCTAAACGCTTATAAATTTAAACTCACAGCAGAAGTTCTGGTCGCTGCGCATCATGGCAGCCTGACTTCCTCTACTGCAGCATTTGTTAATCAGGTTTTACCAAAGGCTACTGTCTTCACCGTTGGCAGGAATAACCGCTGGGGATTTCCGAAACAAGCTGTAGTTGACCGGTTTAAGCAATCAGGCAGTACTATATATCGCTCTGATCATGATGGTGCGGTGACAATATATAGTCGGGCGGAGGGTATCAGTATTAATAGTTACCGTCAGGAGAATCATCGGTTATGGAATCGGGACTGAGTTCTATCACCCTCATAATGTGTAGTTGTTGGTGATTGCAGGGAAATTACTTCTCATTGCCAAGTCGATTACAGTATGATGTGCGGCATTCGAAAAAGAGGGTTTAAATGTGTACGAACTGGTTCAGGCGGGTGGATGGCTTATGGTCCCGATACTACTATGCTCGGTGCTGGCACTAGCTATTATTACCGAACGCCTTTGGACGTTGCGCCAGAAAAAAGTCATTCCTACCAAATTGGTGACAGGTATCTGGAATTTGCTCAATAATGATGCTTTAACCGAAGGGCATATCGTCGAAATCGAAAAAGGTTCTCCATTGGGTCGCGTACTAGCGGCAGGTTTGATCAATCGCCATCTGTCACGTCAACAGGTGCGCGAGAGTATCGAAGAGACCGGCCGTTTCGTAGTGCATGAAATGGAGCGCTTTCTGAATACTCTGGGCACGATCTCTACCATAACCCCGCTGCTTGGCCTGCTCGGCACGGTTATTGGTATGATTAAGGTATTTACCGCTATCACCACCATCGGCGTGGGAGACCCGGGACAACTGGCCGGTGGTATTTCAGAAGCGTTGATTACCACCGCAGCCGGCCTCACGGTCGCCATTCCCAGCCTGATATTCCATCGCCATTTAAAACGCAAGATTGACGAGTTGGTGGTTGGCATGGAGCAGGAAGCAATGAAACTGGTGGAATTCATACACGGTGACCGCAAGAAGCTTTCCTGAAGATGAAGTTCACCAGCCATAACACCGAAGAAGAAGCTACAATCAATTTAACGCCATTGATCGATGTCGTATTTTTATTGCTGATATTTTTTATGGTTTCAACCACTTTTGATACTACCTCCGAACTCAAGATAAAGCTTCCCGAGGCGAGTCAGGATAAGGTCGTAGAAAAACCGCATACGCTGAATATCCTGATCGATGCCAAGGGTCGTTTTTTTCTTAATTCACGTGAGCTGAGTAACCAGAAGAGCGATGCTTTAATGGCGGCTCTTCAGCGTGTGCTGCAAGGGGCCGACCGCCCAGTCGTCATTCAGTCCGACGCCGAGTCCCCGGTGCAGTCGCTTGTTACAGCAATGGATGTCATCGGACGATTGGGATTGACCCAGGTATCAATCGCGACGACTCGACCAATCGAGTAATACTCCCGATGTCGATTGGTTTGTTATGCGGGCTTAGCCGATGAAAATGATTCATGGTGAATTAACCGGGCTGAAAGCTTATCGGGCATTATTGTCACTCGCGTTTGAGCATAAGTCCTACTTCCTGCTCGCGCTAATCGGTATGTTCATATT
>JAOUJX010000491.1 GCA_029882955.1 Gammaproteobacteria bacterium | reverse complement strand
TGGGGCGGCGATATACGATTGCGATGCTCGATATTGATCATTTCAAGAAATTTAATGACAAGCATGGGCACGATATTGGTGACGAGGTTTTGAGAATGGTGGCTTCGAAAATTGCGCATATTACCGGAGGCGGTAAACCCTACCGCTATGGTGGCGAAGAGTTCACTATCGTTTTTTCTGGAAAATCGAAGCAACAGGTAGAGGCCCATCTCGAGTCATTGCGGGAAGATATAGAGACCTACAAAATGGTGATACGTCAGAATGATCGAAAAAAAGAGACGGCTGCCGATAAGCAGGACCGGAGACATCGAGGTAAAGATGACTCAAAGTACAAATCGTTGTCGGTGACGATCAGCATAGGCTATGCCGAACGCACGGCTGATGACAAGTTGCCCGAAGACGTCATTAAGGCCGCCGATCAGGCACTTTATCGTGCCAAGAATCAGGGGCGCAATTGTATCAGCGCCTGAGCCTGCCTTAATGATGCGCTGTGGCTGTTTGTCAGGTGAGTGTCTGTAGACGGGAAGTTAGTATTCTTTCTTCTTCAGCGCTCAACGGCGTCAGCGGGCGGCGCAGGGCACCGCCATCGAAGCCACGAAAACGGCTGGCGTATTTCACTTTGGCGATATAGTTGCCCGACCAGATATAGAGCAGGGAGGGGATCATCGTGGCCCACAAATCCATCGCTGCATTGAAGTCGCCAGAGGCTACCAGATGGTATAAACGCACGCATTCCTTCGGCATGTAGTTGGCGCCACCCCAGATAGTCCCGGTCGCGCCCGCCATCAATGCAAACACTGTGGTGGGGTCGGCGCCATTGAGTACCTTGCCCCCGGTTTGCAGGTAGGCCTGATGCGTGGACATATCGCCGGCACTGTCCTTAATATAATTGAAATTCGGTAACTCATTAAGACGCTGAAACAGATCAACAGAAATGCCGATGCCTGTTGTCTGCGGGATGTTGTAACCGATGATGTCGGTGCTGATTTCTGCATCGATACTGCGGTAAAACTCGAATAGGCCGTCATCGTCTTCGGGGCCTTCGAGGTAAGGCGGCAGGATCATTAGCGCGTCGGCACCCAGATCTTCAGCATGCTTTGAACGCTCGATAACTTCGTTTACATTGAGAGCCGAGGTTTGGCAAATAACATGGCAACGACCATCGATACGTCTGGTTCCCAGCTCATATAGCCGGTTACATTCTGCCTGTGTCAGATAAGGGTGCTGCCCGGTGCCAGCGCCGAGCACCAGTCCCTGTACACCGCAATCTATATAAATATCGATGAGTTCCTGCCAGCGCGAATAGTCGATACTGCCGTTTTCAAACATCGGTGTCTGCATCGCTAGATTGATGCCTTTTAAATCAGTCATAATTTTATATCCCGGAGTTTATAGGCTGAGGCCGATTTTGCGGCCGTCGTGGAATGCATAGGGCGCTAATCGCGGCGCGGCGGCATCTCCCACAACATGAAAGGGAATATTGGCTCTGGCAAGAGCCAGTTCCACCGTATTGTTAACCCGGTTAGTGGTGGCAGTGACAATAGCCGATGCTGTAATGCTGCCGGTCGAGCCGTCGAGTAGCGACTTGATTTCTGCGTTATCACCATGCCAGTGGGTAATGATGGTTTCGGTCTTAAATTCGGCTCCGAGCTTTGCCAGATTAGCGCGAATCTGGAAATCGGAGGTGGTACGCGAGAGTTCCTTGCCGATCATCGGGTCGGGTGTGACTATGGTGACATCGTGTCCTTTGTCGGCGAGATACCAGGCGGTGCCGGTGCCGCGCCAGTTGCCTCCCTCATCGAGCACAATGACCGATTGTCCGAGTTCGGCCTGGTCTCGCAGAACTTCTTCGCAGGCGTAAACCCGACCATTTTCAAGACCGGGGAGCTGGTCGGTATCGGGTAGCCAGCGTTGCTGCGCTCGAGTGTCGGGGAGGGAACCCGTGGCGAGAACCACTTCGTCGGCTCCGAATTCGATAATGTCCTGTTCATCCACTGGCGTAAAATATTCCACGCTAACACCGAGCCGCTGGAACTGGCGTTGATACCAGGCCATGAGTTCGGAAATCTGACCACGACGTGGAGCGAGACCAGCGAGTCGAAACTGTCCGCCGAGGTCGCCCAGTGCTTCTACCAGGGTAACCTGGTGCCCGCGTTCGGCGGCGACACGGGCCGCTTCCATACCGGCCGGACCGGCGCCGACAACCAGCAGCTTTTTCTCCCGATCGGCTTTTTCAAAGCGATCACCGCCCCACTCGAATTCTCGCCCGGCGGACGGGTTGACCAGGCAGGAAATCCAGTAATCGCGTGATCGTCTTCCCCAGCACATCTGGTTGCAGGAGATGCAGCCGCGAATGTCTTCTTCGCGCCCCTGGCGTGTTTTATTGACCAGGTGCGGATCGGCAATTTGGCCGCGCACAATCGATACCAGGTCGGCATCGCCACTGCTGATGGTGTAACTGGCATTTTCTGGTGTACGGATATGA
>JAOUJX010000128.1 GCA_029882955.1 Gammaproteobacteria bacterium | reverse complement strand
AGAATGATTTCACCCTGGATAAAAAATATTTTCCTTACTTCCCTCTTGCTGATGATTTTGCTCCAGAACCTGTTAGCCCAGACGCCGGAGGTTTTTGTTGATGGCTCCAGCAACAACTTCCCGCCCATCAATTACCTGAATGAAGCAGGTGACATCGCCGGGTTTGGCCACGATCTGGCCAAAGCAGTAATTGAGGCCACGGGCGGTCGGCTGGAGTCGTTTCATAGCGGGCGATGGGTAGAGGTGACCGATGCGCTGGAAACCGGGCGCATCAACTTCATTCATGACACGGGCTACACCCCGGAACGCACAAAGTTCTTCGATTACACCGAATCCATTCTTGACATGGACGAGGTGATTTTCGTCCGCGAAAATCAGGTTAACATCAATTCTTTTGAAGATTTGACCGGTAGGAAGGTGGCCTGTGTACGCAGGCATATCACCCACCAGTACCTGATGAATTTCCCCGAAATCAACTGCCATGTGGTGGAAACACCGCTCAATGGGCTGACAGCCCTGATCAATGGCGATGTGGACGCCTATATCTATCCGGAGCAAATAATTCACTACTATGCACAGAAATTTCGGCTCAGCAACCGCGTCAAAATCGTGGGGGATCCTTTGCGCACCCTGACGTGGGGCATGACAGTGAAAAAAGGGAACCGCGCCATGCTGGAGCGCCTCAACAACGGTTTGGCAATGGTGAGGGAAAGCGGGGAGTATCAAACGATTTACGATCGCTATTTTGGACGCAGGCTACTGTCCGGCTACAGCACCCAGGAAGTGGGGGTGATTGCTGGCTCCCTCAGCATAGCTTCGCTCCTGACAGGAGGGATCTTCATAATGTGGTTCTTTCTCAGTCGTCTCAACGCTGCCAAGAAAGCCGTTGAGGAAAAGGTGCTGCAACGAACCTCGGAGTTAGACTCGGAGCGAAACTTTATCACCACCGTGCTGGACACACAGGAGGCCCTGGTGATTGTGATGGACCACAACGGCGTTGTGGTGCGTTTCAACCGTGCCTGTGAGACCTTGAGCGGTTTTTCACAGGAAGACGTGATAGGACAGCCATTCTGGCGGCACTTGATTCCGGAGGACCAGAAAGAAAAAGTGATGGCAGTGTTTCAGGCGCTGGAAAGCGGCATGTTTCCCAACACCTACGAAAACGAATGGCTGACCAGGGAGGGCACACAGCGACTAGTCGCCTGGTCAAACAGTGCCATCGTTGATGAGCAGGGCAAGGTGGCTTTTGTGGTCGGCACTGGCATTGACATCACCGACAAAAAGCAGATGGAGCACGAGCTCTTGCAGGCTGAACGCCTGGCGACCCTGGGTCAGCTGTCGGCTACTGTCAGCCATGAGTTGCGCAATCCGCTGAGCGTGATTAGTACCTCCTCCCAGGTGATGGAGCGGGAATTGGAAAATAGCTCGGTTGACCTTTCCAGGCCTATGGACCGAATCAAGCGGAATGTCGTGCGCTGCACGGCGATCATTGAGGACATGCTTGAATACACAAATATTCGCAAACCAAGCCTGAGCCAGCAGGCACTGGACCCCTCGCTGGAGCACATGCTAGAAGAAATTTATTTACCAAACGGAATTGTCCTGAACTCCCACTTGAAAACCGATCACGCCGTCCTGATGTTTGATCCGGAACGGATCAACCGGGTGATAGTGAACCTGGTCATGAACGCCATTCAGGCCATGTCACCGGATGGTAGCACCGCGAACGCGACAGGTGAAATTGATATCCATACCAGTCTGGAAGATGACTCCGTGAAACTTGTGATAGAAGACACCGGGTCGGGCTTGAGCCCGGAGGCGGAAAGCAAGGTCTTTGCCCCTATGTTCAGCACCAAGAGCTTTGGGGTGGGGCTGGGCATGGCCATCGTAAAAAATATCATCACCGACCATGGAGGAAAGGTTGATATTAAAAACCGACAGGACCGCCATGGTGCCCGTGTCACAATTTCATTCCCCCTGAACACACACTGATGCCCTGGTCAGATGTTCAACAATCAATCTGCGAGGAACTCAAATGCGTATCATGATTGTAGATGACAATATAGACGCTGCAGAAAGCCTCTCCGACCTGCTTGAGCTGGAAGGGCATCAAGTGGAGATATTCCTCAGCGGAGAATCGGCTGTGGCAGCATATAACGAAAGCGAATTTCAAATGGTGATAACGGATATGAAAATGCCCGGCATGAGTGGTGTGGAGGCAATCCGGCAGATCAAGGCAATCAACAAGAATGCCTCTGTAATCGTCATCAGCGGAAATACCGTCCGCGAAGACCTTGAGGAAGTGAGTGGACTGGGCATCAAGGCACTTTTTAGAAAACCCTATGATGTAAACGAGTTAATTCATCGGATTCACCAGCAATCCCTCACAGACTGACCAACGGCGGCAGGTAGCCAACGGCCAGGAACTCTGGACCTACCCTGGACGTCGCTCAGCGAAACGCCTGCTATCGAAATTTCAGTAAAAATCTATATTATTCAGTAGCCAGGAAACCGACCAGTCAACCAACCTCTTCAGCAATATCCTCAGCCCAAAGCTCCGGTTTTTCAGCAATAAACCGCTCCATCAACTCAATGCAATCATTATCGTCGGCGATTATTACCTCGACGCCTCGATCCCGAAGAAATTCTTCGTTGCCACCGAAATTTTTATTCTCGCCAACGACCACTCGTTCTATTCCAAACTGCACAATGGTCCCCGAGCACATCATGCAGGGGGATAAAGATGTATAAAGCGTCATGTTTTTATAACTACTCTGGCGCCCGGCTTTTCGCAGGCAGTCCATTTCTCCATGGGCAATCGGATCGCCTTTCTGTACTCTTTGATTACGCCCCTGAGCGATGAGTTGATCCCCTATTGCTAACACGCTGCCGATAGGACAACCGCCTTCATTAAAACCGGCCAGCGCTTCTTCGTATGCGACGCGTAAAAATCTTTTATCGTTGTCTTCGAGCATTCACCATCTCCTAAACCCGTTCCCCGCGCCTGAACGGCACCAGCAACGCTTGCGGGTATTGAGCGCGCCTTGCCATAATAATCATCGCCAGGATAGACATAACGTAGGGCAACATAAGAAAGAATTGATAAGGTATAAAAGCACCCGCCGATTGTTGTGCCCGCACTTGCATGGCTTCAAGGCCTGCAAACAAAAATGCTCCTAACAAAGCCTTACCTGGTTTCCAGGAGGCAAAAATAACCAATGCAACACAAATCCAGCCACGCCCGTTGACCATGCCGAAATAAAATGCATCGAACCAGGACATGGTGATGAAGGCCCCGCCAACGGCCATCAGTGCACTACCCACCATCACAGCACCGGTACGTACCGCCAGCACATCGATTCCCTGTGCTTCGACCGCGACCGGGTTTTCGCCGGCCATACGTACTGCCAGGCCAATCGGCGTTCTGTGTAGCACATACCAGACTACCGGCACACAAAGCAGAGCCAGATAGGTGAGTGGCGATTGATTGAACAGGGCCTCGCCAATCAGGGGGATATCCGATAACACCGGTATTTCGAGGTTCTGGAAGGGTGCTATTTTCGGCGGAGTAGTGGCCGATGGCAGCAACATCCGATAAACAAAATAACTCAACGATGATGCAAACAGAGTGATGCCAATACCGGTTACATGCTGCGATAACCCCAGGTAGACCGTAAACGAAGCATGTAACAGGCCAAAAAGTGCACCCATGCTGGCGGCGAAAATGACACCTCCCCATAAGTCCCCCCCCTGATAAACCCACATCCATCCGCACATAGCACCCACAGTCATAATGCCTTCGATGCCCAGATTGAGCACCCCCGCACGTTCACATATAAGCTCGCCCAGGGTGCCGAAAATTAACGGGCTAACGATCCGGACGGTGGCAGCCCAGAAACCAGCGGTGAGTAGAATATCGAGTAAATCACTCATTTGCGCCACTTAATCCTGTATTGCGTTAACATCACACTGACGAGAATAGCGAGTACCGATACACCCACCAGTACGTCTGCAATATAGGTCGGAATATTAACCGCCCGGCTCATCGAATCGGCACCGACATAAACCGCCGATAAAAATAGCGCCGCCGGGATAACCGCCAATGGATGCAGCTGCGCCAGCATTGCAACTGCAACGCCGGTATAGCCAAACCCGGGGGACAAATCGAGCGTTAGATAACCCTTCAGTCCGGCAACTTCGCTGACCCCGGCCATGCCCGCCAGACCGCCCGATATCAGCGCAGTGAAAATCACAGTGCGATTAACATTCACACCGGAAAACTCCGCAGCTTTCGCATTGAACCCAACTGCCTTAATTTCGTAGCCTAACACCGTAAATCGCATCACCGCCCAAATCAGTATAGAGGCCAGTACCGCAACAATTAATCCTGCATGCAGCCTGCCTTTAGCCATTAGTGTCGGTAGCACACCCTCATCAATAATTGAGGCCGTTTGCGGCCAGCCCATGGCCATCGGGTCACGCCAGGGGCCTTCGATTAAATAGCTAACCACCAACAGAATTACAAAGTTTAGCAACAGGGTGGTGACCACCTCGTCGACCTTCAACCGGGTTTTAAGTAGTACCGGTACCAGTAACAGCAATCCGCCGGCTAATGCACCGACCAGCAAAAGGAATGGCAGCATCAGGTAAGCGGGTAGACTAACCAGCCCGGTGCCGAAGTAAACGGCAGCCAGAGCCCCTGCGTAAAGCTGGCCTTCGGCACCGATATTGTAAAATTTCGAACGAAATGCGACTGCAACCGCAAGACCGGTAAATATTAGCGGTATCGAACGAGTGAAAGTTTCCTTGAGCGCAAAAGCCGATCCAAACGCGCCTTTGAATAACAAGGCGTAAGCCTCGAGTACCGGGACACCAGCCCACATTATGAGTACAGAGCACAGTACGAGCGCGGCAAAAATAGCGGATATCGGTGCCATGCCAACGCGCAACAGCGAGGTAGACTGGCGCAGTTCAATTTGCATGAATAACCTGCCCCGCCATCATTAAGCCCAACTCGGTGACCGTTCGGGTTGGCGTCGGCACTGCCTCACTCAAATTACCCTGATACATGACCGCGATTCGATCACACAATGACAGCAGCTCATCGAGGTCTTCCGAAATCAGTAAAATAGCGGCACCTCGTTTTCGCGCATCAAATAACTGTTCCTGGACGTAGGCGATGGCACCCTCGTCGAGGCCCCTGACCGGCTGGTTTGCCAAAATAAAATCCGGCTCTGGTGACAGAGCACGAGCCAGGATGAGTTTCTGAATGTTACCACCCGATAATAATTTAGTTTGGGCCTGCGGACCTTCGCAGCGCACATCAAAGCGCTCGATGAGGTGCTCGGCACGTTTGATTGCCGCATCCTTGTTAATGACTATTTTCCACTTTAAAATTTGCTCTGAACGTAAATCTTCACTGATCAAATTTTCCCAGATTTGCATGTCTCCAATCATTCCACGTACATGCCGATCCTCGGGTATCCGCCCGATGCCTCGTGCGACAAAGTCTGACGGCCCCGCGTCGGTAAGCGTATCGCCATGCAACTTAAGCTCGCCTGAGTAGTCGCGATTCAAGCCGGATAGCACATCCGCCAATGCCGTCTGACCGTTGCCTGCAACACCTGCTATACCGACGATTTCATGTGCGTGTATAGTTAAATCGACACTATTCAGGAGTGGGAATTTATCGTCGCCATAGGCACTCAAACCTGCCAACGTCAGTACCGGGGCACCAGGTTGCATCGCTTCCAGTTGTGGCCTGGTGACGACTTCTCCCACCATCTTCTCGGCCAGCTCGCTTCGGCTGGCTTCGCTGGTTTTGATGGTATCGACTATTTTGCCCCGGCGTAAAATAGAGATTCGATCACTGATTGCCAGAATTTCGTGTAATTTGTGCGAAATAAAAATTACCGATAATCCTTTTGCCGTTAGCGATCTGAGGGTGACAAAGAGATTCTCGGTCTCCTGCGGCGTCAAAACAGCGGTAGGTTCATCCAGGATTAGAATACGCGCACCACGGTAGAGTGCTTTTAATATTTCTATACGCTGTCGCTCGCCGATCGAAAGCGCACCGGCCTGCGCGTCCGGGTCAATTACCAGAGAATAGCGTTCGGACATATCGATGAGCTTACGGCGCGCCGCCGATAAACCATGCCGCCATGACCACAGGCTTTCAGTACCGAGGATGATATTCTCTATTACGGTTAAGTTGTCGGCCAGCGTGAAATGCTGATGCACCATACCGATGCCAGCCTGAATCGCTGCTTCCGTGGAGCCCGGTGTCAGTTGCTTACCATCGACTTCAATCGAACCTTCGTCTGCCTCATAATGACCGAACAGAATATTCATCAACGTGGTTTTACCGGCACCATTTTCACCGAGCAAAGCCATGATCTCACCAGGGTCCAATGACAGCGAAATGCTGTCATTGGCGACAAGCGATCCGAAGCGTTTGCTTATCTGCTTGAAAGAGAGTCTCGACATTGCAAGCTATCGCAATTGTATTACCCGCTTAAAACGTCGATTTCGGTTCTGTGTCTATAATTTCGACTGTAAACGAACCATTCAGTATTTCGGCTTGAAGCTTAGCTACTTTGGCTTTGGCCGCAGCTGGAATACGATCTTCGAATTCATAGTAAGGCGCGAGGCTGGCTCCACCTTTTTGCATCATCGTCCACTCTTTGTAATTTTCGGCAGAAAATGTTCCCGACTTCACTCGCGAAATAGCATGTGCGATGGCCTCTTCCATATGCCATAAAGCCGACGTCACCACGACATTAGTTCCATTTTCTTCCTTATTCATATCGTTGACATTGCCAAACGCGATGATGCCTTTATCTCTCGCGGCATCGACCACACCGGCGCGTTCGGCATAGAGTACGTCAACACCGGCTTCGACCTGGGCAAAGGCGGCCTCTTTTGCCTTAGGTGGATCATACCAGGAGCCAATAAAGGTCACTTTAACTTCGACTTTCGGGTTGACTGATTTTGCACCGTTTATAAAGGCGTGGAACAGTCGATTGACCTCGCCGATCGGATACCCGCCAACCATGCCAAGTTTGTTAGTTTTAGTCATCGAACCGGCGAGTACACCCATTAAATAACAGGGTTCATGAATGTAATTGTCGAATACTGAAAAGTTTGAACCGTGCGGTGCAAAAGGGTCGCCCATTAAAAAAGCAATATCTGGATATTCATCGGCGACTTTACGAGCTTCTTTGGAGATGCCAAAGGCTTCTCCCACAATGAGTTTGGCACCGCCTTCACAGTACTCACGTAACACGCGGATATAATCGGTATTCGCTACTTTCTCGGAAAAAACATAGTCGACCCCGCCTGCAGCCTTGGCGGCTAACAACCCCTGGTGCAAACGCGCGTCCCACTTTTGCTGGATAGGCTGGGTATAAATACCAGCAACTTTCATATTGGCCGCAAAGGCAGGAAATACTCCAAAGCCCAGAGCACCAACACAGGCAGCAGATATTTTATTGAATGACCGACGTGAAATATTTTGTGGCATGTTCTTACTCTCCTCATAATTAATTGTTTTTAAAAAGCATCACTTAATTTCTAACTACCAGCACTAAACCTGCCAACACCAAACTGGCACCTAATGCCCTGAACCAGTTTATTTGCCGGACAGTTATACCCAGAAAACCAAAATGATCGAGCAGTAATGATAATAAAACCTGCCCGAAGATAATCGCAATCATTGTGTTGGCAACACCTATCCTGGGGATAAGCAGAGTGACCATCGTCACGTAAAAAGCACCCAGTACTCCGCCCGTATAGTAAATCGGCGGCACTTGTGACAAACCCTGCAGACCGCTGCCTGAAGACCCCTCGTAGCGAAAGATATAAACCACCAACAAAGTCAGTGCACCAACGGCAAAAGAGATCAGCGTGGCGAGTACTACGTTATCGAGTACCCGCCCCAGTTGACCATTTACAACCCCCTGAACCGGCAATAAAGCGCCAGCTAAAATCGCCAGTATTATAAAAAATAATGCGACAGACAACACCGCCGGAGCCGGGAATCAGGCGTTAGCATTAACCGTTTGCGCAGCCATTACTTTCATATTCATGGCATAGTAAATCAGGCCGCCCAGCAAGGAACCGGTGAACCAGCCATAGCTATAAAACCAGCTAAGTGCGCCGGTGGTGACTGCAACTAATGTCATTGCAACTGGAATCAGGAAAGCCACAAAACCACTTAGATTCCAGGCTGGGTAAGTGCTGCCATTTTTATACAGGGCCGGCAAATCCAGCGTTTGGCGTTTTACCAGGAAGTAGTCGACAATCATGATCCCGGCAATAGGTCCAAGCAGGCTCGAATAACCGAGTAGCCAATTCGAATACAGACTCTCGACGCTGACATCTGAAACGACCCACTCCAGTTTTTTCAGTAGTTCCCAGCCCATGAGAACAACACCAATCAGACCGGTAATGATGACACCCCGTGTATTGCTCACCATTTTCGGGGCAATGTTCTGGAAGTCATTGGTCGGCGACACAATATTCGCGGCAGTATTGGTGGACAGTGTCGCGATAATAATCATCAGCATTGATAAAATCACCCAGAATGGGCTATCGATTTTACCAATCAACGAGATCGGATCGGCCACGGTTTCGCCAACCAGTTGTTGAGAGGCAGAGGTCAGAATTACACCCAGCGCAGCAAACAGAAACATCGTCACTGGCAGACCGATAATTTGCCCTTTGACCTGACTCTTCTGCGAGTCGGCAAAACGGCTGAAATCAGGAATATTCAGCGATAATGTCGCCCAGAAACCCACCATGGCAGTGAGACCACCAAAGAAATAGGCCAGAAATGAAGCATCTTCCGGACGATTAGGCGCTTTGGCCAACAATTCCGTAATCGAGGCCTGCGGATAAGCCCAGACAATCAACCCTATGCCAACCAGTAAGAGCAAGGGCGCCGCGAGGGTTTCCAGCATCTTGATCGACTCAGCTCCCCTGATAACAACCCATAGGTTAATCGCCCAGAATATAAAGAAACCGATGACCTCGCCAGTACCGCCAAGGCTTGCCCAACCATCGGAGACTGCCGAAAAAAGCAGGTGTATGGCAAGCCCGCCAAACATGGTTTGAATACCGAACCAGCCACAGGCGATGAGCGCCCGGATAAGGCAGGGAACATTCGAACCGATAATACCAAACGAAGACCGTAATACGACCGGAAAAGGGATCCCGTATTTGGTTCCCGGATAGGCATTTAACACCAGTGGAATTAACACGATCACATTTGCCAGAAAAATTGCCCACAGCGCTTCACCGACGGAGAGTCCAAAATAGGCGGTTAGAACACCACCAAGCGTATAGGTGGGTACGCAAATTGCCATGCCCACCCAAAGCGATGCAATATGCCTGGTTTTCCAGGTTCTCTGATCGGCTCGTGTCGGTGCAATATCTTCGTTGTAGCGCGAACTCGATATCACATCATCCCCGGCCTTTAGTTCGACAAATTCACCTACTGTATGAGTGCTGCTAGTAGTCATATCTTCCTCCAGATCATTAAGTTTTATTGGTATTTTGTTATCAATTTTTAGATTATTGATTCGTTCTCATTGGATTATTATCGTGTGTCGTCCAGTTTGCATACTGACCCGATACCGTCTCGCCGGTACGTTTATCGACTTCGCCAGTAGATAATTCGCGCAAGCTGATACAGCCCTCGACAGGGCAAACACTAACACATAAATTACAGCCCACACATTCTTCGTCAAGGACTTCGAAATGACGCATACCGTCTTTTGTCTGAGATATTGCCTGATGCGAAGTATCTTCACAAACTACATGGCAACGACCGCATTTTATGCATTTGTCCTGATCAATCTTTGCTTTAACAATGTAGTTAAGGTCGAGATATTGCCAATCGGTTACCTTATCCACAGCCTTGCCGACTATTTCGTCAATCGATGCGATACCTTTGCTATCCATGAAATCGCTGAGACCGGTAATCATGTCATCGACAACCTTAAACCCATAAGTCATCGCCGCCGTACAGACCTGAACATTG
>JAOUJX010000490.1 GCA_029882955.1 Gammaproteobacteria bacterium | reverse complement strand
CAAAGCAGCAGCCAACCCCTTCTGAACCCCTTGCCTCGCCTGAATAGCCTTGGCCCAGCGCAACACATGCTGATACGAGGCAGTATCCAAAAATTCAGCCGCATCATAAATCTCACCCATCACCAGCCGTCCGTACCAGGGCCAGATTGCAATATCAGCAATCGAATAGCCGTTGGCGCAGATAGTGTCGCGCTCGGCCAAATGACGATCCAGCACATCTAACTGGCGTTTGCTTTCCATCGCGTAGCGATCGATCGGGTATTTCATCGGGTATGGTGCATAGCGGTAGAAATGGCCGAAACCACCGCCGAGGAATGATGCACTGCTTTCCTGCCAGAACAACCAGGACAGGCATTCCGTGCGATTCTTCACATCCTGCGGAAGCAAGGCGTCATACTTTTCTGCTAAGTAATACAAAATAGCGCAGGACTCAAAAACAGGCAGCGCGGGCGATACAGAGCGATCAAGTAGTACGGGGATTTTCGAATTCGGGTTCAGTTTTACGAAGTCTGAACCGAATTGCTCACCCTTGCCAATATCGATGGTATGCAGATCGTAAGCCGCACCTGATTTACCCAGCGCCAGCAATTCTTCCAGCATCACCGTAATCTTCACGCCATTGGGCGTGCCCAGTGAGTACAGCTGTAAAGGTTTTTCACCGACCGGCAGGACTTTCTCGTGGGTTGGACCGGCGATCGGACGGTTGATACCAGCCCATTTGCCACCGCTTTCACTGTCCCACGCCCAGACTGTTGGTGGGGTATAGTCTTCATTGCTCATTTTGTATCTCTCTGGCTTTGGCGTCTTAAGGGATTAATTATAAGGCATGCCGGGCATCCAGGACATTACTCACTGAATTACACAGTGACTTTATATCGAGCCTTTTACAGCTCTTGTTTATTCAATCGCTGGACTCATATTGTGGAATATCAAAATGGAAAACAGGTAATACCATGAAACGAATCTTTCTCTTTTTACTAACCAATATTGCCATTATGGTCGTGCTAAGCATTACCTTAAGAATACTCGGCGTTGACAGCATACTGGCTGAAAATGGTTCAGATCTTAATGTACAGGCATTGGTCATACTGTCAGGCGTCATCGGTTTTGGTGGCTCATTTATTTCGTTGCTAATATCCAAATGGATGGCAAAACGCATGACCGGCGCCGTAGTAATTACCAATCCGAGCAGTAATATTGAAAGATGGCTGCTAACTACGGTTGAAAAGCAGTCAAAAATTGTCGGTATCAAAATGCCCGAAGTGGCAATTTTTCCTTCACCTGCAATGAATGCCTTTGCGACGGGTGCATCTAAAAATAATGCGCTTGTCGCTGTGTCGCAAGGCTTGCTGGATAACATGTCACAAGGAGAAATTGAGGCAGTCGTAGGCCACGAAATGAGTCATGTCGCCAATGGCGATATGGTAACCCTGGCGTTGATTCAAGGTGTGGTGAACACCTTTGTCGTTTTCTTATCACGGGTAGTAGGACACATTGTTGATCGGGTAATTTTAAAAAATAATCAGGGTCACGGTATCGGCTATTTTGTCACAGTGATGATATCTCAGGTCGTTCTTTCGATTCTTGCCTCAACTATTGTCATGTATTTTTCCAGAAAACGTGAATTTATAGCCGATACCGGTGGCGCCGATCTGGCCGGGCACCAGAATATGATTAATGCCCTCAAACGACTTGGACAGGTAGAACCGGAGGCCTTGCCTGAACAAATGGCTGCTTTCGGTATTAATGACAAAGGTGGAATTATGGCATTATTTTCATCGCATCCGCCTATCGAAGCAAGAATCGCTGCTCTGGAGGAACGCTCCAAAAGACCTTCAATGACCTAGGCGAAACCAATTTCACATTGAGCCGTTTGATTCTGGCTGGTGTATGGGGTCATTCATATGACAGGTCGATGCACAGGATTATTTATCATGACAGGAAAAATTCAGACTTTAATACTCACTACCCTGATTGGATTTTTATTAGCGTCCTGCCAGTCGCCCGAGACGCCGCAACAGGTCGCGCAGCATTTCTGGCAGGCTGTAATTGAAGATAAGCCGGACGAGGTGGTTAAATACTCGACGCTGGTAGATGTCAAAGACTACGACAGGTTTTCTACGAACTGGAACGGTTTTCAGCCGAGCCTGGGTAAAATAACCATCGAAAATAATACTGCCAGTGTGGTATCTCAATTCACGCCGCCCACTGGAGCCGATTTGAAAGAGCGGAAGTTGACCACCTACCTGGTGATGCAAAACGAGGAATGGAAAGTCGATTATCAGAGGACCCGCGATGAAATGAAAACGGACAAAAAAGCCGGTAGCCTGTTTGGGAAATTGAACCAGATCGGTAAAGAAATACAAAAACAGCTAGAAAATTCTGCGGATGAATTCAACTCTGAAATGGAGCAGCTCGGGGAAAAATTACAGGAACTATCCGATCAGGTAGGGAATGACGCCGCAGAAGGTGTCGAGAAATTTGCCGATGAGCTTGAGAAA
>JAOUJX010000127.1 GCA_029882955.1 Gammaproteobacteria bacterium | reverse complement strand
TCCCCAGGCTTCTCTCCACAAGAAAGGTCTCGTAGAATTTCCCTTTGCGGTACCCCCTGCCCACAGGTTCCACTTCGGATTAGAGTAGGTGTCAAAAAAAGTATTGAGCTGCGCGACAAGGCCCTCCAGGTCAGTTTTGTATTCAGCTTTGTCTATGACGTTTTGCCTTTCATCCGGGTCAACTCGAAGATCGTACAATTCATCTTTAAAATTGTACGAGGTGGGACCATACCGACGCATCAACAAAAATTCCGGTGTACGAATTGCGCGAGTTTCTTCCTGTTCCATAAACACAGTGTTGCTCCATTCAGGTTTTTCGTTCTCGATCAGCGATCGTATGCTTCGGCTGTGCATCGTCGCGGGTGAAGGTGATGGTAGGCCGGCGTAGTCGAGGATCGTCCCAAAAATGTCGGTCGTACCAACAAGCGATTGTTGTACCTTTGCTTCACAGCGTTCACCAGGTGGCCGGATAATCAGAGGTATGTTGTTGGCCTCCCTGTGTGTGTTTGATGGCCATGTGTCCTCGCCATGCCCCCAGAAGCCATGCTGGCCCAGAGACATCCCGTGATCCGAGGTGTAAATCACCAGGGTATCGTCGGTAATACCCTGTTCATCCAGGGCAGTCAGCACACGCCCGACACCATTATCAACAACACTCATCTGCGAGTAGTAGTTCCGCAACGTCGGCAGGTCGTTGAGAAGTTGTGGCATACAATTAATTTCATCAGGATCGTGGTAGTCAGACATCTTTTCCTTCCGCACTAACAACCAGTCAATAAGCTCCTTACTGACCGCCTCCCTTGGTACGGAATGAAAAGGGGTTTCCTTATACAACTTGGCGAACTCGTTGATTGCCTCGCCTTTTATCGATGGCCAATGACCATAGGGGGCCGGATAGGTCAGGAACATGAAGAAGGGATTTTCCGTATTCTGGTCTCGCTGGTTAATATAATCGACGGCCTGGTCACTGAAAAAATCAACCGAGTGTCCCGGGTAGGTGATGTGCTCATCGTTGACGATCATTTCATTGTCATAAAATGACTGAACGTGCCCAACTTGCAGCGTGACCCACTCCTTGAAGCCATTCTGGGGTGTGTCTGCGATGCCCAGGTGATACTTGCCCATCAACGCCGTATCATACCCGGCCTGCGACAGTAGGTCTGGCAGGGTAGAGAGTTCCTGCAGGGCATTCCAGTTCTTTGGCCAGTCCGCAATCGTGGAGTCGTCGAGCCAGGTGTGTACACCATGTTGCGAAGGCATCAGTCCGGTCAATACTGATGCACGACAAGGCGAGCACATGGCATTAGGGCAATATGCCTCGCTGAAGCGCACGGCATGCTTTGCCAGGGCATCTAGATGAGGGGTGTGGATTTCCGTATTACCAGCACATCCGAGCATATTTGCTGGCTGATTATCGACAAAAATCAGAAGGATATTAGGTTGTTTCTTTTGCATTACTTTTTCCAAATCAATTAAATGTTAGATAGAAGTATCGGGCCCTAGCGGACGATTGCCTGGGCCGGCTGGCGTGGGTCCGCCCCGGCGCGCAAGAAACCCGGTTTTGGTTCTGCGACGATAACTTCAACCGCAGCAGCATTCCTGGTGTAGTCAGGATTTATGTCTAAGTGGTGGCCTCGGTGTTCCAACTCCTGTCTCACTGTTTTAGGAATGCGACCCTCCATACTGACATATCCCGGAAAATAATTGTACACGCTAACAACATTCCGCATACATCGTACTGTTTAAACACGAGCTGTATGATTTAGTGAGTGACCCGGAATACAACGACGAGGTTGCGACACTAAGCGACCGCCTGGATAAACTCTTTGCCTATTATGCCAACCCACGTTGGGATCTGTGGAAGGGTGGTTCTGTTAAACCCAACTCCACACGACCTTTTTTATGGAGAGAACTGTGGGGAGATAGCTGGAAACCCGGTTACTAGTAATACGTTTCGAGGATACAATACTCAATTAATTGCGAGTCCAAATGAGCAAACATGTTATTTAGTCATCTGTTTACCCCGCACGAAATTCGTGGGCATGAAATCCGCAATCGCATTTTTTCTTCCGCACACCAAACGATTCTCGCTCGAAGTGGGTCGCCCGGCGAAGACATGGCTGCCTATCACGAGGCCAGGGCGCGGGGCGGGACCGGGCTGATCATTCTTGAGTCTTCACGCCCCTACTCGGATGATGTATCTGCCAGTTACTATATTGACTCCAGTACCGACGCCTGTATCCCGGGCTATAAAATGGTTGCCGATGCCGTACACAAACATGGATGCAAGGTTTTTGGCCAAATCAACCATGGTGGTCGCATCGCTTACACGCATGAAGGCATGCACATGGTCTCTCACGCACCTTCGATGGTGCCTGACCACAGGTTCCACTGTATGCCGCGTGTTATGTCCACCGAGTACGTCTGGAAAATTATCGGCGCCTTTGCTGCGGCGGCCGTTCGCATGGCCGAAGCTGGCCTCGACGGCGCAGAATTAACCGCGAGTCATGGTATGTTGATTGCCCAGTTCCTTAATCCGCAAACCAACTTTCGCGATGACGAGTTTGGTGGTTCCGATCAAAACCGTTTCCGCATCGTGACAGAAATGATTGCTGCTACCAGACAGGTAGTTGGTAATGAATTCATCATTGGTATGCGCATCTGTGCTGAAGAACTGGAGCCCGATGGGCTGGACCAGGCAGGCTGGCTGGATATTTGCCGTCGGCTGAACGACGAAGAGGAGCTGGATTACCTGAACGTAACAGTCGGATCGATGACGGGTTTGGCGGGCTCCGTACATGTGGTGCCGCCCATGACCATTGATCACGCTTATACAGCGCCCAAGGCGGGTATAATTAAGAATGAGGTACGCCAATCTGTCCTGGTTACCGGACGCATTAACCAGCCACAGCTGGCCGAGCAGGTACTAGCCCTCGGACAGGCGGATATGTGCGGTATGACCCGAGCGCTGATTTCCGACCCGGAGATGCCGAACAAGGCCCGTGCTGGTCAGCTTGACGATATTCGGGCCTGTATTGGCTGCAACCAGGCCTGTATCGGCCACTACCATCAGGGAGTTCGCATTTCCTGTATCCAGAATCCCGTTTCGGGGCGTGAGTTAACACTTGGCACGCCTGCTCCGGTAGAAACTCCGCGTAAAGTCCTGGTGGCCGGCGGCGGCCCAGGTGGCATGAAGGCGGCGACCGTTGCCGCCGAGCGTGGGCACCAGGTCATTCTGTGTGAGAAATATGGTCGTCTGGGCGGTCAGACCCTGTTGGCACAAATGCTACCCGGGCGGGCCGAATTTGGTGTCATTATCGATAACCTGCGCCGGGAAATGGAGTTGAATGCTGTTGAGATTCGGCTGAATACGACTGTCGACAAAGCGCTGATCGAGGATGAAAAGCCGGATACCGTCATTATTGCTACCGGGGCGACTCCTTACCGACCGGAAATAGATATTTCGGAAGAAACCCAGGCGGTCGACGCCTGGCAGATATTGAAAGGAGAAGTTAAACCCGGCGCATCGATCGTTATCGCCGATTGGCGTTGCGATTGGGTTGGGATGGGTTTGGCCGAAAAACTCGCACGTGAGGGGGCTCAGGTGAGGCTTTGTGTGGATGGAGAATTAGCGGGACAGAACTTACAGCGATACCTACGCTGGCACTGGACAGGTAAGTTGCACAAATTGGGCGTCGAAGTCATTTCTTATGCCCGCCTGTTTGGAGCAGATGGCGATACCGCCTACTTCCAGCATACTACCAGCGGTGAGCCCATTATCTGTGAAAACATGGACATGTTGGTCATTGCCCAGGGGCATCGGCCAGACACCACACTGGAACAGGATTTAGCAGAAAGTGATGTTGAGGTTCATCTAGTCGGCGACTGCCTCAGCCCCCGGTCTGCAGAGGAAGCCGTGTATGAGGGGTTTATGGCAGCAAGGAAAGTCTAACCATGACGGCACACAGCTTCTGAACTTCTATCAATACCTGAAAGAAGATATTGGTATATTTTGAGTGATATACTGGAACGAGCCGGATTCGATCATGCAATAAATTGCGATTATGCTGGTTTTGTATGATTATTAACCAAATTCCCACCTTGTGCGGAAGTTAGTCTTCGGAGGTGGACAATGAAGGATCACGAGCCAATAGCAGATGGTAGTAGTTACGAAAGAAATCAGTTGCAGAATGAGCGCATAGCTACTGACATTTCATCCACTGTTCTTACAGAACAGATAAAGATTTTATATCGACAAACCCCATCCACCCTCATCATTGGCTATATTGCCGCTCTGATTGGTACAGCAGTGTTATGGCCCGTGGCAGATAGAACTCTGCTGGTTATCTGGATAACAGTGCTCGGTACCCTCACAGCCGCCAGGCTGGCTCTTTGCTATGTTTTTTCACTTAGAGTAAATCATATACAAGATCTAAGATTATGGAAAAAATTCCTTATTGTAGGAGCGTTTCTGGCAGGATTATCCTGGGGTTGGCTAGTCTTGCTGTTTGAATCAGGTTGGTCAGCTCAATATCAGGTTATCTTAATACTTTTACTTACAGGTATCACAGCCGGAGCTGTACCATCAAATGCTACTGTTTTCCCCGTTCTACCAGCCTTTATTATTCCTGTGCTATCTTTTGTACTAATCCTTCTGCTGATACAGAGGGAGTTAGCTTACTCCATATTGGCTGTTCTGAGCATAGTGTATGTCTTCCAGCTTCTTATTAGCGGCCGTAAATTTAATCGTAACCTATATGACACTTTAAGGCTGAGCCATGTCAATGAGAAATTGATTAAGGAACTCAATGCTAATTTTGTTGAATTGAGTCATCATCGGAGTCATCTTCAGAATCTGGTAGATGAACGGACCGCCGACCTATTGGTTGCCAAGGACAATGCAGAGAAGGCCAATCAAGCCAAGTCTGAATTTCTGGCTAATGTGAGCCATGAATTGCGCACACCGATGAATGCCATTATTGGCATGTCCGACTTAGTACTAGAAACTGAACTCGACCGGGAACAGCGCGAATACCTCGAAATGTCGAGCCAGGCGGCGGATTCCCTGCTACATATTATCAATGGCATCCTCGACATATCTAATCTTGATTCGAGTAGATTTGAGAAAAATGAAACCGATTTCCATCTCAAGGATATCGTGGAATACGCTTCCAGTCAGATCAGCAGCAAGGCGGAGCAAAAAGATGTTGAACTGTTTATCAGTGTCGATTCTGATGTTCCCAGTGCACTGACCGGTGATTTACAACGTCTTTGTCAGATACTCAGAAACCTGGGGGATAACGCTGTTAAATTTACTGAAGCTAGTGGAAAGATTACAGTAAATATTGGAGTAATGGAGCAGAACAATAAATCCGCATTAATTCATTTTAGTGTGAATGACACTGGAATCGGTATTACACATGAACAGCGAGATAAACTGTTCCAACCCTTCACTCAGGTCGATGGCTCCAGTACTAGAAAGTATGGAGGAATAGGACTTGGGCTGGCGATTTGTAAAATGCTGATTGAGATAATGGGCGGTAAAATATGGGTAGAGAGTGAATTTGGTGTTGGTAGTACCTTCCACTTCACATTACCGCTAAAGAAACAGGAAGACCAGGAAGTTGATAGGGAAACCATTGAGACATCGTTGCGTAAATTGCATGCCCTGGTCGCTGGAGATTTAAATCAAACCTGACACAGAATTAAATACAGTCTCTCCCATTTACTTTTTCTGCAATAAAAAAGGGAACTAATGTTCCCTTTTTATAATTAGCAATTTATGTTGATTTAGAAACCCATTCTGAAATTAACACCGAGTCCATCAACAAAATCACCACTTGTAAAACTTAGACCAGCTGACATTTCATTATTGATATTGTAGCGGGCTTCACCTTGAAAACCTGTGTCACCATCAAAAGCAGAGTTATGGTATATGCCACCGGCTAACTCTACGTTAGCATTCAGGTTATGCCTCACACCAGCGGTAAGTAATATACCGGTATCATCAACAGTAGAACCTGGTCCTGTCTGAAAAGATGAATCAACTTCTGCACTATTTAAGGAAACCGTGAAAACAGCATCTGTCTTTTCATCGATTGCCATATGATAGCCTGCACCAATACTTATTTCAGTGAAGTCTATATCAACGCCTGTATCATCATTACTCAAGCCTGTATAACGAGCAAGAACAAACAGCTCTTCATTGACTTCAAATGAACCTGTTAGAGTTAAGCCGTCGTAGTCACCCGTTTCATAGCCTACTTGACCGTAGTTATAATCAAAGTTTGCTGCCTGAGCACCCCAGGATAATGAAGCGACTAGTGCAATAAGTCCGATTTTTTTTGTAGCAGTCATAACTGTCTCGTGTATAAATGAAATTTCGGCGTAGTCTATCAGGATAGCAATATAGGAAAAGGAATTTAGTCTCAAATATAATAAGGAATATAAAAACCATGCGGGATGTAGCAGGACCGCGCCAACGCAACTCATCGATATCATCTTACTAAACCACCCCGGCTAATGAATCCGAGGCCTTTGACCTTCCAGAATCGCCCTAGCAGAAAAATAACACCGCGTTCATACTCGCGTAAAATTCTGGATGCGCTGCCAATTAAAACAACGAATAGTGTTGCCACCGACCCTACCGGGTAAGATGGCTCCGGGATTGGTAAATTCGAAGATCAGGCCGTAAATACCTATCATCCTGATCTTGAATTTCAGGGGGGTGACAATCCACCTATCTGAACCGGTGTCGGTGCAAAATTAAGTAGCCACTTCTACTTGATGAGCATCAATTAACAGGCTGACTGATTGCGCCCGGACAGGTCAAACCGTCAACGGGTCGAATCTAGTTCTACTCGTCTTAAGCGCCACCCTGTAACCCACGAATAAACGGTTTCACCGCAGCCACTCCGCCACGTTCTACCACTCTAATTGTCTCTGAACCAACCACTGCAATATCGGCCTTTGCTCTGATGAACTCAAAGTCCTCATTCGATTTCACGCCAAAACCCAGCGCAAGCGGAAGGCTTGTCGCATTTCGACAACGCTCGAGATAATCACCGAGATCGTCTGAAAACGCCGTATCTTTTCCAGTCACTCCCTTGCGTGCGACGGTGTAGATAAAACCCGAACTCTTATCGCTTAACAGCTTCATACGTTCATCGGTACTGTTCGGGGTAAAAATGTGGATTGGTGCTAAATCATGGCGAGCCATCGCAGCGAGATAATCACCGCCTTCTTCGGGCGGTAAATCCGGGATGATCGATCCGCGTATGCCTATATCAGCCATGCGTGCTACAAATGCATCTACACCATTGCGAAACAGGATGTTGTAGTAGGTCATGAACAGGAATGGAATATCGAAACTGGCCGTGATTTTCTCTGCGATCTGAAGGCTTTTCTCGACCCGTGCGCCAGCGGCGAGCGCATCCGAATTTGCCTTCAAAATTACCGGGCCGTCAGCCATGGGTTCAGAAAAAGGAATCTGTAGTTCCATCAGGTCGACACCCGCCTCTACCATTGCCTCGACCATGCGCAGCGAATCGTCAAAGTTCGGGTATCCAAGCACGATATGCGTCATCAGCAACAGTTCTTTTTGTTCTCGCCGGGAGCGAATGTAAGACTCAAGCATTTTGATACTCCTTCGCTTTGGCGATAATAAATTCTTCCCACTTTGGATCTTTGAGTGCGTCGGCAACGGTGAAAATATCTTTGTCCGCCCTCCCCGACTGATTGATGATAATGACGTCGTCTGGATCCAGATCGCCAACCTCCTTGAAAGCCTGGGCGAAAGCATGCGAAGACTCGAGCGCCGGAATCAAGCCTTCGCGCTGCACCGTGAGGCTCATTGCATCAATGACTTCCTGGTCGGTTGCCGCCTCAAATCGCACACGACCACTTTCGTGCAGGCTGGATAAAATTGGCGACACACCCACATAGTCAAGCCCTGCGGAAACACTATGGGTTTCCTGCATCTGGCCATCATCGTCCTGCAGAAAATAGGTTTTGTAACCCTGTGCAACGCCGACAGACGCATCGTTGTAGGCAAGCCGGGACGCATGTTCTCCAATACCTTTGCCTCGTCCGCCGGCCTCAACACCGACCAACTCGACTTCCGGATCATCGAAAAAGCCACTGAACAGGCCCATCGCGTTGGATCCACCCCCGACGCAGGCATAGGCGCGTCGCGGCAACTTACCCGTCTCACGCAATACCTGCTCGCGCGCCTCGGTCCCGATGATAGACTGAAACCAGCTCACCATCTCGGGGAATGGATAAGGTCCGCAGGCAGTGCCCAACACGTAATGAGTATTGTCCATATTGGTTACCCAGTCGCGGAAAGCCTCATTGATGGCATCTTTCAGAATTCGACTACCATCGCAGACCGGTATCACTTCTGCCCCCATCCGTTCCATCCAGAACACGTTTGGACGCTGACGCTCAACATCGACTTCGCCCATATAAATGGTGCAGTCAAATCCGAATTTTGCCGCCATGGTCGCGGTCGCTACACCATGCTGACCCGCTCCGGTTTCAGCAATGACACGAGTCTTGCCCATGCGCCTGGTCAGCAGACCCTGCCCCATAACGTTATTGGCTTTATGGGCGCCGGTGTGATTCAGGTCTTCGCGTTTGACGTAGATCTGGGCGCCACCGAAATGACTGCTGAGATTATCAGCCCGGGTCAGCGGCGTCGGTCGACCGGAATAAGAAGACATCAGGGCCTTGTATTCCTGCCAGAAGGCAGGGTCAGCCTTTGCCTCGAGATAAGCCTGTTCCAGCTCATCGAAAGTCGGTACCAGTATTTCAGGGATAAATGCGCCCCCGAACTGATCGTAATAGCCTCTATCTTGCATGGTCGGGTTCCTTGCTCTGTAAATCAGGAGTAGTAATGGTTTGCGAAAATCGGTAGCGGTCGGTTCGACAGTAAATCTCGGCGTAAATGGCATGACTGTACTGGCCGAAGTGAATATTTCGGCACAGTTTCAGTACTGGCCTACCGGCTTTAATTTCGAGCAATTGACTGGTCTGGTGATCAGTTTCGACAATTTCAAAGTCCTGCTCGGCACTGGTCGCCTCAAGAAAATAATGTTCTCGTGCGACTTGTGACAAAGAGGCATTTTCCAGGTCGATGTTCTCAAGGTCGGAAAATAATGCTGCATCGAGATACAGGATTTCGAGTAGCACCGGCTCGCCATCAATTCGGCTAAGTCGCCGCACTTCATAAACCGGCTTTCCGACAAGATTCACCGGTAAAATTTCAGAACCGGTGACCTGTCTTTGTGGTGACAACAATTCGATTTGAATCGGCAAAGACAGTTCCTTCAGGGCCGCACTGGTTCCAGTCAATGAAAACAGGTCGATGCGTCGGGCCGGCGGTAGAACAAAGGTTCCCGCGCCGCGGCGACGCTGTAGAATACCCTCTCGCACCAGTAAATCGGTCGCCTGGCGTACGGTCGGGCGACCGATTCCGAATGCTTGAGCCAGTTCGTTTTCCGATGGAATTTTCTCTCGTACCGCAATACCGCCGCGATCGATATCTTCGCGCAAACGCAAAGCGAGTTGTCGGTACAGTGGAATCGGAGAATTGTGATTAAGCGACATAATATAAATAAGTCTACAATAACTGGTAAAGTTGTCAATACAACTTCACCATTGAATCAAGACACGAATCACACCCTCTTCCGGGATTGCGCACCAATATATTAGTAGAACTCGACGAAAGAGACTGGAGCCAGCCCTGATAATTGCCACTGAATTATCGTCAAAAGCTGATATATTGCACTTATGGGGCTGTTACTATTTTATCTCGCTATCGCTGTTGGTGTTTCATTTATTTGTTCGGTGCTCGAAGCCGTTCTGTTATCTGCGACACCGAGCTATATCGAATTACTGAAATCGGAAAGACCGCGTGCGGCGGCGGTCGTCGCCCGGGTAAAAGCGCGTCTGGATGAATCTCTGGCCGCGATTCTGATTCTAAATACCTTTGCACACACCATGGGCGCATTTGGTGTCGGCATTCAGGCACTTCAGGTGTTCGGCCCTCAATGGGAAACACTTAGTGCCGTCCTGCTGACATTAA
>JAOUJX010000489.1 GCA_029882955.1 Gammaproteobacteria bacterium | reverse complement strand
AGGCTGTTATAAGTCCAGTAAACGCCGAAACCGAAATAAGCGTTGCCGAATAACCAGCCATGCATAAACAGGCTTTTGCCCGACATTTCGCGGTCTAACAGCAGGAACAATAGCGCGGGCACGAGGATAGCAATCGGCCAGAGTGAAAATGGCGCGAATGCCAGCGGCATTAAGGCACCGAGGAGTGCGGCAAATAGTAGAGTTAAGCGGTTGGACAAAATTTTAACCTGGCGGTCACCCCGGGCCTGATCCAGGGTTCATTACAAATTACACCCATTTTTCAATCAATACCATCATGGCAATAGAATGCGGCGCTGCGGGTTGCGTAGGTGCCGCATTGAGAAGTGTAGATACCGGGTCAAGCCCGGCATGACGTCGGCATATTTTTGTCGTTTTCATCATTAAACTTACCCTGGTAAAACGACTACGTCATTCCGGGCTCGGAGGCCGGAACGACGAGTGTTGACTGTTTACGCTTCATTCACTACCTGAAACATGTGCACCTGTCGACTATCGGCGACCATGACCTTAAAGGTTAAATTATCGAGCACCAGGGTTTCACCGCGCTCAGGCAGGTGACCAATATGACCAAGCACATAGCCGCCAATGGTTTCGACATCTTCGCTGCTAAAATCGGTTTTGAAGTAATCGTTGAAATCCTGCAACGGGGTTAGTGCACGAACCGAATAGCGATCGGTACCATGCGGCTGAATATTCACCTCGTCGTCATCGTCGTGTTCATCGTCAATCTTACCGACGATTTGTTCGAGTACATCTTCGATGGTCACCAGGCCGGAGACTCCGCCGTATTCATCGACAATCATCGCCATGTGGCTGCGCTTGAGTCGAAACTCTTTCAGCAACACGTTCAGGCGTTTACTTTCCGGGATAAAAGAGGCCGGGCGAATATAATCGTTAAATTCAAATTCGTCGGGATTTTCGAGCGAGAGCTGTAGCAGATCTTTGGCAAGCAATATGCCGACCACATCATCCTTGTCGTCATCGATGACCGGGAACCGCGAATGCCCCGACTCGGTGATTTTTTCGATAATTTCCGGCAATGGGTCCGAATGCTCGATCACGGTCATCTGCCCCCTGGGGATCATGATATCGCGCACCTGCATATCGGACACCTGCAATACGCCTTCTATCATGTAAAGCTCGTCGGCCCCGATGAGCTGATCCGCCTGAAGGTTTTTTAACAGATCCAGTAACTGCTTTTGATTTTGGGGTTCGCCGGACAAACTGCCAATTACGCGCTCCAACCACCCCTTCGTCGACCCGCCGTTGTCAGCGTCAGTCATTTCCGCCCCTACTACTTGTGAAGTTACTCATCATTATACGGATTTCTATAGCCCAGGGTCGACAGGATTTTTACTTCCAGGGCCTCCATTTTATCGGCGTCGAGATGATTTTCGTGATCGAATCCCTGCAAATGCAACATACCGTGGATCACCAGATGCGCCCAGTGCGCTACATCGGCCTTATTTTGTTCGGCGGCTTCGCGGGCAACTACAGGCGCACAAATCACCAGATCACCGAGACACTGGTAGTCAATATGGGGAATATCGGCAGGAAAAGATAACACGTTAGTGGACGAATCCCTGCCCCGATATTGCGCGTTTAAGGCCTGGCTTTCAGCCTCATCGACAATGCGTATGGTTTGCTCCAGGCTGTCGTAGTCTTGCTGTAAAGCCGCAGTTACCCAAAGGCTAAATTGCTCCGCTTCGGGCACGCCAGCAAGAGCTTCGTCATTTTGCAAATCGAGCTGTATCGACATCCTATTTATTTTCTGACCGGTCGTAAGCTTCAACGATACTTTGCACCAGCGGGTGGCGTACCACGTCGTCCGACTTGAAGTAGACAAAACCGATCGAGTCAATTTTTTTCAAAACATTCAGGCTATGCTGCAAGCCGGAATCCTGCCGCTCCGGTAGATCGGTCTGCGTGATATCCCCGGTTACAACCGCCCTGGTGCCAAATCCGATACGAGTCAGGAACATTTTCATCTGCGCGGGGGTGGTGTTTTGTGCTTCATCCAGAATTACAAAAGCATTGTTCAAGGTACGGCCGCGCATGTAGGCGAGCGGCGCAACTTCGATAACATGCCGGGAAATAAGCTTCTCGACCTTGTCAAAACCGAGCATTTCATACAAGGCGTCGTAAACAGGCCGTAAATAGGGATCGACTTTCTGTGACAGGTCACCCGGCAGGAAACCAAGCTTCTCGCCAGCCTCAACCGCTGGCCGGGTCAAAATCAGGCGACTGACGTCTTCGTTTTCGAGCGCCTGTACCGCCATCGCTACCGCCAGGTAAGTCTTACCAGTACCTGCCGGGCCGATACCGAAGTTGATGACTTTCTTGGCAATGTTTTGCAAATAACGACTTTGTAGCTCCGATTTCGGTTTGATGTATTTGCTCTTTAGCTTGATGGCGAAGCGTTCAAGGTCGTCGGTACCCGGCTTATCGGCAAGATATAAAAGGTTGTGCAGCTCGTCTTTAGTGAAGGGA
>JAOUJX010000488.1 GCA_029882955.1 Gammaproteobacteria bacterium | reverse complement strand
GAGCAGCGTGATCATGCCACCGAGAATCGAAGCGAATGACAGCGGCATCAGGCTCAAGGCCACACTACGTTTCGCTTTTTTGGCTGCCTGCATATCGATCGGCATCAACAGGGCCAGCGCGGCGACATTGTTCATGACCGCGGACAGCGCCGCAGCAACCCCCGACATGACGCTGATGTGCAGGTATAGCGAACGCCCGCCATCAATGACCTGGCGCATGACCAGTTCAATCGCGCCCGAATTCGACAGACCCCGACTGACAATCAATACCAGCGCAATAATCACCGTAGCATGATGCCCGAAGCCCTCAAAAGCAGACTCCTGCGGCACCACCCCGATAACAACCGCAACGATTAACGCACCGAAGGCAACCAGGTCATAACGGATTCTGCCCCAGACCAGCAGGCCGAAGACGATACCGAGTAAACAGAAAAGAACTATTTGATGGTTTGTCATTGAGATTCCCTGGCTTACTAATTTAGCCAAAGTTGATTATTTGAAACGCTTACTCCGGTCGTTTACCAGTGTCTTGCCTGGTATCGAAAACCGAATGGATTATCACCTCAGAATCTTCAACTGTGTAAAAAACTGAGAAAGGGAACCTTCTAATCAGGCAGCCCCTGAAAACAGAATAATGCACTCTATACAGCTCGGGGGTTTCGGATATTATTTTAACGGCATTTTCAACACAATCCAGGAATTCAAATCCGAGGCCTCGTCTTTGTCTTTCATACCAGACAAAAGCTTTCTCCAAATCTATCCTCGCACGCTCCGTGTATTGTAAATTCACTTGTACTTTTCGCGTAATTCCTCGTGAACTTCCTGCCAACTCTGAAGACCAAGCGAGCCTTGTTTAAATGCTTCATATCTGGCGTCCAGCTCCAGCTTCTGCCAATCGGCCATGGGTATATCCGAGTTAGTCGCAGCTATCGAATCCCAAATATCCTCAACCAATATCAGTTTCTCGGATAATTCTAACTGACTAATTTCTTTTTTTATCTGTTCTGGTCTCATAGGTCTATCTCCAGGCACCTTAAATCTATTCGTACTCTGCCTTTAAATCGCACAATGATCAAGCACACATAACCTTTTATCCCAGGCTTACTCCCCATGCATCCCACCACCACGGGCCAAAGCCAAATGATGCCGCTGATGATGACTGCCAGTCGCCATCAAACCGAAAAAACCAAGCCCCTGTATATGCGCGGCCTCCCCAGCTTCCTCAGAAGTAACAGTTAGCCTAGCACCATCCTGTTTAACTTCAGCCCTGACTTTCCAGCCATTCAAACCATCAATAACCGAAGCATGGGCTGGCACCATGGCCTGAATCGCGCGCAATGTTCGCTCATTACCTGTAACAGTAATTTCCAGCCCATCATTGACACTAGTTTCCTCCACTACAGCGTCCATCACTAATCGATTCATATCGACCAGATGTTCGCGCAAGCCGGTAATGTTGACCCGCGACCAGTCCGTCGCCGGATCTGCCTCCAGAATACCAATGATTTCCTGTATCGCGCCAAAAGCACCCTGACCCGAAAGAGCTGGATAGACCATTCCGTGCATAGCGGCATGCTCGTCATGTTTCATAGTATGCGAGCTATTTTCCTGGGCACTCACGGGAAGAATATTAGCAACCAACAAGGTCAGAATACTCAGGGTCAAAACAGGTTTCGCGGCTTGCATAATTTTTGCTCCAGTTCGCTTATTTAATCCAGCAAATTAATCGTAGGTTATTATTGATACTGCCACAACAGCTTAAAAAAGGAGCATAGCCACTCTGGTCTAAAATCATCCGCTTCAGCTTAGCAATTGCGGCATAAAGAATGAAGCCAGGCTCAATACCAGAAAAAAACCGGCCATATCGGTAACCGTGGTCAATAAAGGCCCCGAGGCAACCGCCGGGTCGACACCAAATTTTTTCAGCAGCAGAGGCACCGTACCGCCAATGCTCACTGCTAACAGGGTATTAATGGTTAGCGCCAACCCAATCACCAGTCCGAGATAAGGGTTACCCTTCCAGACCCAGGCGACGATTCCGATCAGAATACCCAGCACTATGCCGTTGATAACACCGACACCGAGTTCCTTTTTCAACACATGAAAAAGATCGACCGGGCGGGTTAATCCCAGCGATAGTTCGCGCATACTGACACCGACCGCCTGATTGCCCGAGCAACCGCTCATATCCGATACCATTGGCAGAAAAACCGCTATCGCGATGACCGCGGCCAGCGTTTCCTCGTAAGCGGAAATAACACTCGCAGCGATAATATTCAGAACGATATTAGAAGAGAGCCAGGCCAGGCGTCGTTTAGAACGCAGCCAGGTCGGCATCGAACGCAATTCATCGCTGATTTGCTGCCGTGACAGGCTCTGATGCTCGGCACGGGCGAGTTCGGCTTCGGCCACTTCAATCCTGGAAACCACACCCAGTAAACCACCCTGCTCGTCGACTACCGGGATACCAAGAAACGGATATTCATCGAACAGATCAATCAGATCATCCTGTGTT
>JAOUJX010000126.1 GCA_029882955.1 Gammaproteobacteria bacterium | reverse complement strand
TTCATTCTGGATATATTCAACGCCCTGGTCGAGGGAGTCGGCGGCGATAACAATATGGTCGAGTTTATTCATCATTGCAATCTAACACTTGCTGCTGGATTTTCCAGTCTTTCTGAATTATGTTGTCGCTACATTACGCGTGGAGGAGAAAAAATGAATATCGTTACCAGCTCTGTCGAATATACCTCGGGCAATAACACTCACAAAGCCTATCTCGCACAGGATGAATCGATATCCACCCCTAAACCGGGCATTATCGTTATTCACGAGTGGTGGGGTGTGAACGACCACATGCACAAACGAGCGCATATGCTTGCCGAGCTGGGGTATGTTGCTCTCGCAATCGATATGTACGGTGAAGGTAAAGTGGCCGAGAATCCCGACCAAGCGGGTGCTTTGATGAATGCCGTACTCGGTGATATGGAAACCGGCTCCCGGGTATTACGCGACAGTTACCAGTTATTATGCGACCAGCCTTCGGTCGATGCGAATAAAACGGCTGCGATCGGCTACTGTTTTGGCGGTGCGATGGCTTTACACATGGCGCGTATCGGGTTGCCACTTTCCGCGGTGGCGAGTTTTCATGGTGCCCTGGGGTCGTTCCATACGGCACAGCCGGGAAGTATCAAACCGAAAATTCTGGTTTCCCACGGCGAAGCCGACACGATGGTGACCATGGATGCGGTCGAGGCGTTTAAAGCCGAAATGGATGCCGCCAAAGCCGACTACCAGGTCACGGTTTATCCCGGCGCGAAACATGGTTTCAGTAACCCGCAGGCGGATATCAACGGCCCTAAATACGGGCTCGATCTCGGCTATCAGACAGCCGCCGATGAAGCCTCATGGAATGCCATGAAAGCATTGTTTAACCAGGTATTTTAAAAACACTATGGGCGAGAGCAAAGACCTGAGCAATGTCCGTCGCGACTACGAAAGCACCAGTATTGGCAAAGCCGATCTCGATGCCGACCCGATAGTCGAGTTTGGCAAATGGTTACAACAGGCGACCGATCTGCAGTTAATCGATTCCACCGCCATGACTCTGGCGACGGCGACTAATGATGGCTTGCCGTCTGCGCGAATCGTCTTGCTGAAGGGCTACGATGCCGACGGTTTTTGCTGGTACACCGATTCGCGTAGCCAGAAGGGGCAGGAACTCGAGTGCAATCCGCAGGCGGCTTTATTATTTCACTGGCGCGATCTGAGTCGTCAAATCAGGGTGCAGGGTAGCGTCGAACGACTGTCTGCGGAGCAGGCGGATAGCTATTTTCACTCACGCCCCGAAGGCAGTCGCTTTAGTGCGGCCTCTTCCTGGCAGACGTCACCGGTAGAAAGCCGTGCTGTACTGGAAAGCGAGGTCCAGCGCCTGCGCGATTTGCACCCGCAAGGCGATGTGCCAAGGCCCGAAGCCTGGATCGGCTACCGTCTGAAACCGGTTTATTTCGAATTCTGGCAGGGCCTTGTGAATCGCCTGCACGATCGAATTGTTTACCGGCCTGCGGCCAACGGCTGGGCCAAATCGAGAATATCGCCATAATGCTCTGGTCTGCACTGGTTGCCTTCGGTCATTTTATGGCTTTCTTCTCTTTGACCGCGGCGCTGGTATTGCAGCTCACGCTATTACGAGCGTCACCGGATATCGATATCGCAAGACGTATTCAAAGGGCTGATCGGGCTTACGGGTTAATGGCAATACTCATATTGGTATTTGGCCTGTTGCGAGTTTATTATTTTGATAAAGGCTCAGATTATTATTTTAATAATTACTATTTCCTGACAAAGATCGCCCTGTTTGTCGGTGTCGGGCTCATGTCGATTCGCCCGACCGTCACCTACCTGCGCTGGCGCAAAGAAATCGACCAGGAAATTGCGCCGACTTTTTCCGAAACGGATTCGGAGAAACTACGTCGGTTAATACATTATCAGCTAATGGGTATAGCCGGGATTATCTTCTGTGCATCGATGATGGCCAAAGGTTTTGGTTTCTACGGGTAGTTACATTCAACTGGGAAATTTATGACGAACAATAATCAAACCCTCAGCCTGCAGCAGGTCGACGATCTAACTCGTCGAGCGCTCGCTGCCTGCGGCGCTTATGGTCAGCAACTCGACCTGGCTGTGCAGTCGGTGGTCGATGCCGAATGCGATGGTATTCGCACCGTTGGCCTGGGCTACCTGCCCTTGTACTGCGGGCATCTTCAGGTTGGAAAGTTGAATAAGGATGCCAGTCCATCCCACCAGCAGATTGCACCGTCGGCGCTTCGCTCCAATTCTGATAGTGGCTTCGCCCATGCAGCCTATGCCGAAGCCGAAGCCGATTTTTATGCGCTGGCGAAAAAGCAGGGGATCGCCGCACTCTCTATTGTCGATTCCTATTCGGCAGGTGTGGTTGGCTGGTTCGTCGCGCGTATGGCAGCCAAAGGTTTGATCGGCCTGGGATTCGCTAATTCACCCTCGGCAGTGGCTCCGGCACCGGGTGCCAGTCCTTTCTTCGGTACCAATCCGATGGCCTTTGCCGTGCCCCGGACAGGCAAGCCGCCGATAGTCGCCGACATGGCCACCAGTCAGGTGGCATTGGTGACCATCAAGAAAGCAGCAGCAGATGGTGAGCCGATTCCGCTGGGCTGGGGTTACGACCGGGACGGTAATCTTACCGAAGATCCGGACGCGGTTATCAATGGCGGTGCACTGGCACCAGCCGGAGGCTATAAAGGCATGCTGCTGGGTATGCTGGTGGATTTGCTGGCAGGTGTTTTAAGCGGTCCGAACTGCTCCTTCCAGGCCCCGGTATTTAAAAACAACACGGGCGGTGAGCCCAAAGTCGGACAGTTTTTTATCGCCATCGATCCGGGTAGCTTTGCCCCGGGTGGCGACGAAGCCTACGCCCAACGGATCGAAACCATGTTAAGCGCCCTGGCAAACGAACCCGGTGTGCGACTGCCCGGTGTTCGGCGCCACGACTCGAAGCAAAATGCCGAAAAAAATGGCGTTGTCGTGCCGCAGGAATTAATCGACAGGCTCGAAGCCTTCGCCGCAGGGGTGTAAAGCAAAGGGGCGCCATTGATAGCGCCCCTTTTTTCTGTCAGGCCACACTGCCAAACGACTTATCCACCGCACCCGCCGGCACCTCCAGACCCGCCAGTTTGCATCCACCAGCAATCGGCCCCGTGGGGATAACCTGGTGCAGGTATTTTATGCCGCCTTTGGAGTGAAACATCTCGTCGAGCGCATCCTTCACCTGACGTAGTTTCGGATATTCGACTTTGTCGTAGTATTCCTGCAGCGCTCTAATGACCTGCCAGTGATCGTCGGTTAGCTCGAGACCATCCTCTTCGGCAATTTGTCTGGCAAGCTCGGGCGACCAGTCTGCGGGAGCGTTTGGAAATGATTCAATTGATTGTGTCATTTGAGTCTCCTTATATTACGTATCGATAACGCTATACCTCTGTCGCCGAAAAATCAAATTGGCGAGGGGATAGACGGGGCTGCCATCAGGCCATCGCGGATTAAATGCTTCTGAATTTTACCGACAGAAGTCTTGGGCAATGTTTCCGAGAAAACCACTTGCTGCGGTACTCTAAAGCTGGCCAGTCTGTCTGCACAGAACTCGATGAGCGTATCTGCTTCGACAGATTGACCCTGTTTCGGCACCACCACGGCAACAATCGATTCGTCTCTGATTGCGTCCGGCAGGCCAATCACCGCGCATTCGAAAACTGCCGGGTGTTGTAGCAGGACATTTTCGACTTCGCCCGCAGAAATGTTTTCACCCGAACGCTTGATCATATCCTTCTTGCGGTCAACAAAACGGTAAAATCCTTCTTCATCTCTAACCGCATTGTCACCGGTGTGGAGCCAGTTATCGCGAATGGTCTCTGCAGTCGCCAGCGGATTTTTAAAATAGCCAGCCATGATGGTCCTGCCTGGAATACCCTTCACTATGATCTCGCCTTCCTGCCCGGTTTTAACCGACTTGCCCGATTCATCCACTAATGCGATTTCATAGTTACCGCTGGGCTTCCCCACGGTCCAGTTGCGTCTTTCGCCGTGCAGGGGATTCATCAATGGCGGGCCCATAGTCTCGGTCATACCCCATATCTGCGCCAGCGGCGCATCGAACCTTCGCTGCCAGTCCTGCATTTGCTGCCCGGTCAAATTTTGCGCGTAGATTACGATCCGTAACCGGTTATCCCGCTGCGCCGGGTTGTTCTGCTGAGCCAGAATCATCCGCATCGGTGCTGCGAAGAGGCTGGCCACGGTACAGTTATATTCGATGCACCGGTCGAAATACCGGCTCGCCGAAAAACGATCCATTAACGCGGCACTTGCGCCACGCAGCAACGCGCTCATAATCGAATAATATTGCGCATTACCATGAAACAATGGCAGTACCACAAATTGCCGGTCATGTTCGCCGAGCTCGACCGCATCGGCCACGGTCTGGCCAGCGGTGAGATAATTGGCATGACTAACCATCACCCCCTTTGGTTTAGAAGTCGTCCCCGAGGTATACATGATGGCGACCATATCGGTGTCGGATACCGGGTTGTTCCAGGGCGTCAGTGCCTGTGCAGGTAACTGCGCTTCAAACGATTTTTCGTCGGGTGTATCGGTATAGGGATCGCATAAGATAATGGATTTGAGACAGCCGCCCTCACGCTGGCATTGGCGAAGAGCAGTGAGATGGTCCGCCGTGGTAAAAGAAACAGTCGAGTTCGAATGATCTATCAGATAAGCCAGTTCTGCCGCGGAGGACAGAACATTAGTCGGCATCATTACCGCGCCAAGACGCGCTGCGGCAAACCATAAAATTATAAAGCCCGGACAGTTTGGTAGATGTAGATTGAAAACATCACCCCGGGACAGGCCCAGCCCGGAGAGATAATGGCAGGCCTGGTTTACGCGATCATCCAGTTCCTGGAAGGTCAGGGTTTGTTGAAATAGCGCTATGGCGCTAGTTGCAGACGTAGCCGTTACCGGCTGACGCTCAAACAGGAGAAAAGGTTTATCTTTATATTGTTTTGCACGGTCTGCGACTAGCTGAGAAAGATTCATGGACAGTTGCGATGATAGCCCGCTTCGCGATAAGACACCATGCGCTGAAGGTCTTCGTCCCAGAGGGCGGCGTTGAAGCAGTCAATAATATCCTTCGGTGCCAGTGAAGTAGTTACCGGCGACTGAAGTTCGGGTATGGCCGCCATGGTTTCGGGCAGGCGATAAAACGGAATGCGGATATTGAGGTGATGGATGTGGTGATAACCGATATTACCGGTAAACCACTGCATCAGTCTGTTGAGCCGCATGAAACTTGAAGATTCAAGTGCGGCCCGGTAGTAGGTCCATGATTCGGGTGAAATGACATGCATGCGTTTAAAACTATGCTGGGCGAAAAATAAATAACTGCCCAGTGCAGAAGCAATGGCCACGGGTAGCAACATGGCAAAGAAGACCCCGTCGAAACCACCGAATACCCATAAAAAACTGATCAGTGCGCAGTGGCCAAGCAGTATCAGGGCAGAGTCCCAGGATTTTACCGGGTCTCGCAGTAACGGTAGTACGCAAATGCTAAAGGCGAAAACCGTGATGTAACCAGATAGAACCACCAGTGGATGCCGTTGGAAGCGATAGGAAAAGCGCTCACCAGGCGACGCCTCTTGCCACATTTTTGTGGTGATCAGCGGGAAGGCGCCGATACTCGCGGCACTAATTTTGCCGACGTGCCCATGATGATAATTGTGACTAATGCGCCAGGAGCGAGGTGGGGTAAGCGCAAAGACGGCGTAAATACGGAACAGGATCCAGGCGAGGCGCGAATTGCGTAGAATCGAGCCGTGCATGTAGTCGTGGTAAGTAATAAAGGCACGTACCATCAGCAGTGCGCCGAGCACTGATAGCATTAAGCGTGCTGGCCACCAGGGCAGTATACCCGCGCCAGTCAGCGCAGCGATCATCAGGATGAATGTCGAACTCACGTACCACCAGCTCTTCGCCACATTTTCAGACGCAAAAGGGACTGTCGCATTGATAAGATCGCGGCCGGTTCGACCGCTATTGCCGGGCTCGACTTGAGGCAGTTCAGTCGGCGGCATTTGTTCAATATTGTCCATATTTGCAGGCATGCTACTTACCGTTTAACCACTATGATCCATTGCCTGATTGAGCACTTCCTTAGTCTGCTGACATATCAACAAAATTGCTCCAACCATTACTGCGCATTCTATTACAGAGCGATAAAAATAAAAGTGAAAATCAACGACATCTACCAACGACCGGTGACGAAACTGGTGCAGGCAAGCGGCGGGCGCAACCCGGCTCTCATTGCATTCGCTTGATAATTCGCCCAGAATCGATACCACTATGAATACAACAACAAAAACAGACGCTCAGCAGCGTGTCGATCAAATACTTGCTTTTAACCAGGAACTGTCCGAACTTTCACGCGCACAGGTGCTTAGCCTCAACGCCGAACAGCAGGCGTCGCTCGCCGACTATCATCAGGTATTGCTGAATCAGTTTCGCAGTGAATTTGATATCGACCACAGCCAGCAGGAAAAGCAGCTCTCGCTGGGTATGCGCATTGCCTCTTTGCTCGGCGCGGTGGCACTGGCTGCCAGCGTATTTTTTCTGTTTTACCAGTTCTGGGGCAAGCTCGGCACGGCCAGCCAGGTTGTCGTCCTCATTGCCGCATCGATTGTCAGCTTCATCGCTACAGTTATTGTAGCGGGCAGGGACTCTTCGGGATATTTCACCAAATTGGTCGGGCTCGTCGCCTTCGCCTGCTTCGTGCTTAACATTGCGATGTTCGGGCAGATTTTCAATATCACGCCCTCCGACAAAGCGCTGCTGGTCTGGTCGGCGCTGGCGCTGTTACTGGCTTATGCCTACGACGTGCGCCTGCTTCAGGTTGCGGGCGTGTTATGCATTATCGCCTTCGTATCTGCCCGGGTAGGGGCCTGGAGCGGAATGTACTGGATTCATTTTGGCGAAAGGCCGGAAAACTTTTTCCCGGTCGCTATCTTGCTGTTCTTTTTACCCCAATGGGTCGACCACCAGCGATTTAGTGGTTTTGCACTTTCCTACCGGATTTTCGGAATCGTCACCCTGCTATTGCCGATGCTGGTGCTGGCGCACTGGGGTAATGCCAGTTACCTGAACATTGATCCCGACCTCGTTGAAGGCAGTTATCAAATGGCGGGATTTATCGTCAGTGGCGTTTTAATCTGGTACGGCATTCGTCGTGGCTGGGCGCATGTGGTTAATGCCGGTGTCACCTTTTTCGTGATTTTTATCTACACCAAATTTTTCGACTGGTGGTGGGATGTGATGCCCAAGTATTTATTCTTCCTGGTGCTCGCCCTGGTAGCAATACTATGCCTGGTGGTGCTTAAGCGCCTGCGCAGTACAGAACAATCGGTGGAACAGGGGGCTGAAGCATGAAGCAGCAAATCAAAATACTCATCGCCGGCCTCGCCATTATCCTCGTCACCAATGTCGTCGCACTCGGCGGCGTGGCCTACAATCGCTCGGGCGAACCCGACGCAGTGATAGAACTCACCGAGCGGGAACTCAGTATTCCCTACAATTTTTTCTGGGACCACGAAAACACCGGACTGAGCCTCGACCTCGACTGTCGCAATTGCTGGGGTAACCCGGACTGGTTCGACCGCGACAAGCTCATCGAACTCGGTTTCGAACCCGATGCTTATCCCGACGATGATGAGGCTTACTCCCGGCGAACTGAAAAAAACCTGTCGCGCGGAGCCTACCTCGTGCTCGAATTCGACGGCGACACCTACCAGCGCATGGTGGCTGCTGCACAAAAAGAACTGGATGAAGAGCTGGCGCGGCTCGCCGAAAACCCGGATGACGAAGATATCGAAGGCCGGGTCGAATACGCCGAGCGCGAACTGAATAACGAGCAACGGCGTAATAGTCGTCTGTTTGCTATCGACGCCGGAACCGACCGTGTGGCGTTAAGAAAAACCTACCCGGACGGTGGCAGGTACATCATCGTGCAGGCTCAACTGGCACTGGACTGGGACTACGACGAAAACGAAAACGAAAACGAAAACGAAAACGAAAACGAAAACGAAAACGATAAAAAGATCTGGGTCGGCCGCATTGAGGGGATGCTCATCGAAAACATTAATATCCCGCTTAAATACCGGGCTGTATTCGATACCATCGAGCAGAACGACTCCTCCTACGACAACGACAACTGGTCTCCGGGCTATAAGGCTAAAGTTGCTTTCGGCAAACGATTAGAGCCCTGGCTTATTGCAGTGGAGAGTCTGGTTAGTGGGGATCAAAAATAATGGCTTGTGTAGGTTGGTGTAACCCAACCAAAGGCGTAACCGAACATTCTTAACCGGGTAATGTTTCTAAACAAACAAAGTCAAAACACCAGTAAAACTATATAACGAATTCTTATGAATCTCGCCATTGGCAAAAAAGCCAACCAGCGGAAAGTCTCCCAGCACCGAATGGATAAAACGTACCTCCTGCGAATCGTTTCCAAACTGATGCCTGCCACGGCCCAGGCAGGAAACATAAACCCCGCCCCTGATCGGCGAGTTAAGGCGCAGTTTAAGCTCTAACAGCATGCGATCCATATCTTCCATCGCAGAGTTACCGTCACGGCGGCAGAAAATGATCTCATCGTTATGTTGCAGGTAGTCACCGATAGCGATGACTTTTTCCTCGGTATCGATACCGATCAACTGCCGGATCGAGTAGTCGTCCAGGTCCGAGCTCTTATTCACGATGCCCGCAAAAATATAGTTAGCCGCCTGTTGCCAGTCCTGCGCAATGGTGTCACCGGCATCCTCGGTCAACACATCAAGTGCCGGGCGGTTATCGAGACTATGAATAAGGTTATCATCGCACTGGGTGACGACGTGACGCTTACCGATTGGCGTGCAACCCTGGGTCAGGTTGGTCTTAATTGGCACCGCCTGCGAAAACAGTACACCGCTAATGCCGCCATGCAGGGCTTCGGTGGCAAATTGAATATTGGCCCCACGCGACGAGGTAATACCACCCACCAGAAAAGCCGTCGGGATGTCTTCGCCTAATTGGCTTAATAATGTCGGCGTTGCCGGGTTGGTCGGGTCGGCATGTAACAGTCCGACATTGAAATCGTTAGCCTGGCACCAGTGGGCCAGCTCACCCGATAAGGCGGTTGTATCGGTAATAAAGTTAGGCAGGATATGAAAATCGGCCTCATTAAAATCTGCCAGCATCACTACCATCGCCGGCTCATCGTAAAATTCGGTATTGCTGGCGATAACGCCAATGCCGACAGTACCAATCCAGTATTCGATATCGGTTGCCTGTTTTAACCGATTTAAAATGAACTCGGCCGCACTCGCTAACTGATCGCTGAGATATAAGAAGCCAAAATTGGCCTCAGGTGGAATGCTACCCAGCTGGTTTAAACAGTCGGCCAGTAAATCGTCGGAATTGTGACCAGCGCTTTGAGCGAGTAGGAACTGTTTCATCATGGCGGTAGTGTACCTCAGGGGAAATGAGACGTCATATCGGGTTTTGATCGGCGGGACGAAAATTCTGTAACTCGTCTGTTATCCCGCGGTTGTGCTGATTCGTGATATCGTACCCGACGTAATAATCGAGCCACTTTGACGCCCCTATGGATCCCTGGATAACAATCGAGCGCACCACTATTCCCGCTAGCGATACAGAGCTTACCCTGTTACAGCGTAATGATGATTTTGCTATTCGACTCTCCGGTGTGCCCGGCGACCTTATGAATAGCCGCATGCATCACTCCGAAGAAGTGCTGGCCGAACTTGCCTGTCGCCGTCTGAGCGCAGTCGAAAATGCCCGCATCCTGGTCGGCGGTCTCGGTATGGGCTTCACGCTGGCAGCCGTGCTCAGGACCGTGCCGGAATCGGCCGAGGTGATCGTGGCAGAACTGGTGCCCGCCGTAGTCGAATGGAACCGGGGCTCCCTGGGGCAATGCGCGGGACGACCAATAGATGATGGCCGCACTCGCGTGCAGCCGGGTGACGTCGCTGACCTGTTAAAGCATCAGGCAGAAAAGTTCGATGCGATCCTGCTCGACGTCGATAATGGTCCCGAGGC
>JAOUJX010000487.1 GCA_029882955.1 Gammaproteobacteria bacterium | reverse complement strand
CCTTCTTCCAGCTCGGTTATATGCGAGGTCTGGCAGACGTGATGCAATTGATCGTCCGACAGCTCCGAAAATAAATGGGACTTTTTTAGCTCGTTACGAGTCGTGTTAGTTTCCAATTCAGTTACCGCTTACTGGTCCGGGTGCCTGCTTTCATCGGTCCGAAATCGGGGCTTGCTACAGCGTCGTTCATCTTGAGTATCTCTTTATCTAGTGAGTCCTGGTGGTATTGCTTTAGCAACCAGTCCCTGAAATTTACCTACACTGGTTTCCCCGTGTGGGGACAATACTCCAGCGATCGTGAATAGCCTGAATTTTGGCGCCACTATAACCGGCATTCTTATGCAGGTAAATAACCGGTGTTGCATTGTAGCCCCCGCATCGCCTGGCGTATTTAGAATCGCCGATATCCAGCACCGGATTGACAACCTGCCGGAAAACGGTACCTTTATTAAACCTTTTGTCACCGTCGAAATCAGCACCAGCATGTGCGGCGGTATTAACGCACTTAAAAAGTTTCGGTGACCTGATGGTTTTGCCTAAGAAAAATCATGTAACCTATGAATATCACGCCTTATGAACAATAAACCTTTTCCGACGCGCGCCCGTGCCGTCGTTGTCGGCGGCGGCGTCATTGGCTGTTCGACTGCTTACCACCTCGCCAAACTAGGCTGGGAAGATGTCGTTTTACTCGAACGCAAGCAGGTCAGTAGCGGCACTACCTGGCACGCTGCCGGGCTCGTGACTACCTTGCGCGATACCGAAGCGCAAACACGGCTCGCGCAATACTCACTTAAGCTCTACAGCGAGCTCGAAGCCGAGACCGGGCAGGCGACTGGTTTCATCCGTTGCGGTTCGGTGCAACTGGCCATGACCGAGGAGAAGGCCGAGGAAATGCGACGCGGCTGCGCCATGGCGCGTACCTTCGGCGTGACAAATCGCGAAATAACACCACAGGAGGTCAAGGCGCTATTTCCTCTCGCACAGGTCGATGACCTGATCGCGGGCTTTTATTTCCCCGACGATGGACGCGTGAACCCGGCAGACGTCTCTCAGGCGCTCGCCAAAGGCGCACGGCAACGTGGCGTCAATATTATCGAAGACACCAGGGTAACAAACGTGATCATGGATGGTGAGCGCGCCGTCGGTGTGCAAACCGACCGGGGCGACATACAGGCCGATGTAGTGGTTCTGTGTCCCGGTATGTGGGGTCGCGAAATGGGCCTGATGGCCGGGGTCGACATTCCGTTACAGGCAGCCGAGCATTATTACCTTATCTCCGAACCGATCGACGGCCTGCATAACATGTTACCGATTCTACGGGACCCCGGTCGCGGCATTTACGCTCGTGAAGAAGCCGGTAAAATCATGCTCGGAATTTTCGAACCAGCCGCCGCGCCCTGGGGCGTCGACGGCATATCGGAAGACTTTTGTTTCGATGAAATCGAACCCGATTGGGATCGCATGACGGACCACATCGAGAAAGGCATGGGACGATTGCCGATCATGCTCGATACCGGTATCCGCCAGTTTTTTTGCGGCCCCGAGTCATTTACTCCCGATCATAACTACCTGATGGGGCGCGCCCCGTTTAAGCAAAACCTTTTTGTTTCCTGTGGATTTAATTCGCTCGGCATCCTCTCGGGCGGGGGCGCAGGATTTGTGATGGCGCAGTGGATCAACGATGGCATACAGCCGATGGATATCTGGGATGTCGATATCCGTCGGGTACAACCCTGTCACAACAACAAATCCTACGTCGTCGACCGCACGGTTGAATCTCTCGGCATCGCCTACCAGATGCATTGGCCAAACCGGCAGTGGGAAACTGCGCGTAACGTCAAGCAATCGATATTGCATGATCGATTGAAGATAGCAGGTGCCTGCTTTGGTGAGTCGGCCGGATGGGAGCGACCCAACTGGTATGCTAATCCCGGGCAAAAAGCCGCCTACGAATACGATTTCGGCAGGCAAAACTGGTTCGAGAACAACCGCCAGGAACACCTGGCCGTGCGCGAAGCGGTCGGTGTATTCGAGCAATCGTCCTTTGCTAAACTACTGGTGCAGGGTCGTGATGCCGAACGCGTATTAAACCGGCTGGCAACTGCCGACTTATCCGTTGCGGTAGGCAAGGTCGTCTATACGCAGTTCCTCAACGTACGCGGTGGTGTCGAGGCCGACCTCACAATCACACGCCTGGCAATGGACCGCTACCTGGTGGTGACGGCAGCCTTCACACAGGTGCATGTGCACGCGTGGATCCACGAAAACATCCCCGCCGATGCGTTTTGTATCGTCACCGACATGACCGGCAGCTACGCAATGCTGAACCTCCAGGGGCCGCATTCTCGCGCCTTGCTGTCATCGATTTCGAGCGCCGATTTTTCTAATACCGCGTTTCCCTTTGCAACAATGCAAAACATCGAAATCGGATATCAAAATGCCATGGCGATGCGGATCTCTTACACCGGCGAACTTGGTTTTGAACTCTACATCCCAACCCAGATGGCCTTGCCAGTCTACGATCGCCTGAT
>JAOUJX010000125.1 GCA_029882955.1 Gammaproteobacteria bacterium | reverse complement strand
ATGGAAGGAGAAAATACAAAAATGGCGAGTAGAATTTTACAAAAGCAGAAGCCGAATTGGGATCAATCCGCCAGTCGAATTTTCCTACAGCCTCGTTAGGCAGTATGACATTTCGTAGAAAACTTTCTTTCCTTGCCGTGATTGGCATTGTTGTACTTTTCTCAACGAAAGGATTTCATTTTAGTATCACAAATAATATGCTCAGCGTTTTTCTAAGCCCATGGACTCTCTTGTCATGGCCGTTGTTATTAATACCGCTAATTACGTCTTTAAATGAGAAGTCAAAGGGTTCCGAGGAATTAGCGCCTTGGTGGAGAGGGGCGGTAGCTTTTCTTATTGACGGCCCACTACTGATGAGTATTTTTGCTATTCCATTATGTTTATTGGTCTTGGTTCTAGAGAATGGAGGAATTCCATCAAGTTGGTTAATAGAGCGAAAAGCAGGAACGTCGAAAGATACCCTATACACAATTCTTTTCTTATTTATGTTTATAGCAACTTGGTCAGGTATAGGCCTGTGCCTACATCCGAAAATCACAACACCTGGCGCGTTAGCTGCGAATGTCACTTTAAAAGTTAAAGGCAACCTCCCAGCCTGGCGTCTCGCCTTTTTTGGGGTGTTTGCTTACTATGGTGTTTTTATTCCATTCTTTAAACATTTTGCTATTGGAGTAGAAGTTGAGAAACACATACGTGCTGCCTAACCAGTGCCTCAAATCGACCTCGCTAGCGCTCGGCGATTTAGGCTGGCGTTATACGCATACAAAATGAACGATCAACTTCATAAATTAATTAATTTTTTTCTTCAGAATGTATTAAAAGCTGAAGAGCTAATGAAGGGTAAATTAAACGTGGATCAACCGATGTGTTGGCGACATAACAAAACGCCAAGAACCGGTACTATCGATAAGTATACTTACGAGTTCCATGGAATTGGCTGTTGTTTTGATTTCGGTGACATATCAGTGGACTACGACTATGGGGACCAAGGAAGAATAGATGGCTTCGATTTATGGCGGCTTACAATTTTTGGAGAACAAATAAAAGATTTTCAATCTTATGTTGAATCAGGAAAAATAAAAATAGATTTTAAGGAATGTATAGAGGCTGGCGAGATAGTGCAATCTAGTGCCAAAGATGATTATTTATACTACTTATCTAAAAGCGTATAACCAGCATTTCAAACAGATTCGGCGCACAAGTGCGCCTCTCTGTTTAAATGGGCGTTAGATCTCCGTGTTACCCACAATTAGTAGACACCTTGTATAGTTAGATAACTCTAATGAGATTAATTATATTTGTAATTATTTTATTATCAGCGGGCGTTCAAGCGTCGGAAAGCCGGTCTGTAATTTTAACCTTCGTTCAGTTCAGTAGCGATAAAATATGGGTATATTCGGTGCCACATGATACCGCGTCGTCTCTTCCTCAGTGGGTTCCAGGGAAAGGCGAACCACCTTTGGGAGTGACAGAAGCACTCAGTGTCGCCAGATTAGAGTATCCGAATCAAGAATTAACTTCGGTACGCCTTACAAAAAAAAGGTATCAAGGCGATGAATTATGGTTTTATATCTTTGAGTTTTTCGCGCCTGATCAAGTTGTAGTTTTGATGAATGGTGTCTTGGTAAAAGGTAAAACGATCAATGAGAAAAAATTTCATCAGCTTCTTCAAGTGCAATAGGTATAAAATGACTTCTAACCAGTGGCTCAAATCGACCTCGCTACCGCTCGGCGATTTAGCCAAGCGTTATTTTCTAAATGAACTCTTTCCCGGATAAAGTTAGCTGTTCGAAATTGGAATTAAAACCAGATGGTTCAACATCATGGTCACAACCCGAAATTGGATATCTTCGAATTAGTAAAGAAGAATTACTTTTTGAAAATAGAAAAATTCCATTTTCAAACATAGAGAATGCTGTATTAAATGAAGAGAAAGTAATGTTGATGCTGGCCTAAGAATTTTACCTGACCATTGGTTCTTTGCTTGTCATTTTAAAGGAGATCCGGTTATGCCTGGGTGCTTGGGATTGGATGCTTTATGGCAACTACTAGGTGTTTTCTTAGGGTGGTCGGGACTTAAGGGAAGAGGTAGGGCGCTGGGTGTAGGAAAAGTAAAGTTTAGTGGACAAATTTATCCTGATGCAGGCTCTATTGAATATCAATTACATATAAAGCGTATATTTAAAAAGCCTATGCCATTAGGAGTTGCTGATGGTTTTGTTATACACAATGGTCTCACCATATATGAGGCTACCGATCTAAGGGTTGGTTTAATTGACAGAATTGATAGAAAGAATGAATAAGAGGTCTAACAAAAAATATCAAAGGGATCACCCATTAGCCAGCCCCGGCATTTCCCGTCGAAACAACGGCGTATAAAAATCCTCATCACTCCCCAGGTTCCGCGCTGCCAGATGCCCGGAAAATACCGCAGCGGCAACGGTACTCGGGGCTTCACTGTCGCCGATTGCGAGCAGGGTTTTAAATTTATTCTCGTGCGCCAGCAAGTCATGGTAAACGGCGTTGTCCGGCGTTCGCGACGTGATCATAATCAACGAATCAAATTCGATTTTGCGCACCTGGTTAGCATCATAAACACTGACCATTGATGCCTGTTCTGGACTGACAGATTGCAAAGCATGGAGCGTGATCATCTCTACGCCCAGAGTCGATAGCCGGGCATGAATTTTCTCCTGCTCCAGCGTATATTCTGTCCAGCTTGAAATAAGACTATCGGGCGTGACCAGGCAAACCTGCTTACCCTGTTGCGTACAAAGTTCTGCCATTGTACTGCCGAGATAATAGTGATCGTCGTCATAAATTAAAACGCGCTGCTTAATTTCGGCACCGGCCATCACATCGTCTGGTGTCAGGACCGAAACCCCATCCAGACCCTCGATCGGAAAAGCATGGTATTTCCCGACCCCGTCACGTCGCCAGCTCGAGCCGGTAGCGCAGATCACATGGGGGATATCGAGTTCAAGAATATCTTCAGCACTGAGTCGATTGTCTTTGTAGACCTGGATATTAGGCTTTTGCACAATCTGAGATTCGCGATAATCCCGAACTCGTACATAGCTCGATAGCCCCGGTAGCTGACTTTCTCTGTTCACCCTGCCACCGAGTTCTTCTCCGGCTTCAGCAAGCATGACTTCGTAGCCTCTATTACCAAGTTGCATGGCACATTCAAGTCCGGCAGGCCCTGCTCCCACCACCAGCACCTGCTCATCACTGGTAGCAGGCTGTATTTTTTCTGGATGCCAGTCGCGTTTCCATTCTTCTCCCTGAGTCGGGTTTTGCGTACATCGAATTGGAGCGGCCAGGTTGTCCTGCGCGACGCAGATATTGCAACCAATACATTCACGGATATCATCAATGCGGCCTGCATCGATTTTATTGGGTAAATAAGGATCGGCAATCGACGGTCGAGCTGCGCCGATCAAATCGAGGACACCGCGTTTAATCTGCGAAACCATCGCATCTGCCGAGGTGAAACGCCCGACACCGACCACCGGCTTTGTCGTCATCGACTTTACAAACGCGGTATAAGGCTCCTGAAAACCCTCGTTGGGTTCAAATCGGGCAGTAGCCGAATCGTTACTCCAGTCGCTAACATTGACATCCCAGAGATCGGGAATTTCGGCGAGCATGCCGATCACGTCACGCCCTTCGCATTCGGCCTGCAAACCATCCGGGCCACGTAATTCATCAACTGCAAAACGAAACGCAACGGCACAGGTATCGCCGACCGCCTCTTTTACATCGGTAAGAATTTCACGACTTAGGCGCACACGATTTTCGAGACTACCACCGTATTCATCACTACGACGGTTATAATGTGGTTTAAGGAAATGCTGCAGAATGCTCATGTCGTGGGCGGCATACACATAAATAATATCGTACCCGGCTCGACGCGCTCGCTTTGCCGCCTCGACATGCCACAGGCGCAAGTTTTTAATATCACGTCTATTCATCGCTCGTGCCTGTATCGGCTGGTTGCCGTGCACTATGCCATCGCTGGGCGCCATAGGGACTATGCGACTGTAATGATTCATCGTATGACTGGCGTTATAAGCCAGCTCGATGCCAGCCAGCGACCCAAATTCATGTACTGCATCGGTCATCAAACGATGCTGTGGGATATCGAGGTCATCCCAGAGTCGGCCTTCAACATAAGGCGTTAGCTCTGAACTTGGATGAATTTCCACTTCCTGTGTACAAATCACGCCCCAGCCACCTTCGGCCTTGACGCGTCGATTTGCGGCTTCTGCGCGCGGTCTGGCGTGGCCGAGGGTATTACAATGCGGCACCTGGTAAAAACGGTTTTTGGTGGTGACGGGGCCGATTTGCACCGGCTCGAATAAAATATCGTACCGAGGATCTCTACTCATTATAACGTTGATTCCAGTTCTGTATTTTTGCTGGCCAGCTTACCCGCTTCCGGCGGCTGCGCCAAGGTTACCACCGGCAACACCCGGCGCAATTGATTTTGGAAGGCCGCGATACCAAGCTCAAGGTCGGATAGCAGAGCTGACTCGTACACGCTGGAGCGCATACCCTGATCCGACCATTTCACCAGCTTGATATCCTCGTCGCCTACGACCTGGTTAATTTCGCGATTAAACTCTCGCGTTTTTTGCATAGCCACTCGATCATCTGCCAGCGCATAGCAGGCACCCGCCATGATGCTTTTTTGATAGCCCAGCGAATAAGTTTGATAAACCTCGATCATATCCGGCATCAGGGTTATCACAAACCCCGGGAATGCACTCCAGTAAATCCAGATGCGCTGATGTGATTCTGGCAGATAACTTTGTGCCGGCAGGGTATCGATATAATTCTGCACCAGAGGTGTCTTACAGGGATAATCCTTGAGATAACCATGCGAACGTTTGATGCCACTTTCCAGTACCTGATCCTGATAACTCGAGCCAAATAAATCGAATAATCCGGGGTGCCCGATCGGCACGTGGTAGCCTTCATTGTCGATATCCAGCACGGCTTTCCAGTCGAGATCAAAGTCATAATGCCAGGGCTCATCGTAGGGCTTCATATCGGCCAGGTTATAAAGCGAAATTTCTTCTTCGGCCTCTGCGAAAGTTTCGGCGACAGATGCGCCATCACCTTGAAACCGGATAAAAATTAGCCCGTGCCAAACCTCACAATCGACCGGTTTTAATCCGTACTGGCTCTTATCAATATCGGGAAAAGTTTTTGCGTGCGGGATACTTCTTAACCCCCCATCCAGATGATAAGACCAGCCATGGAATGGACAGACGATAGCTTTTTTACAGTTACCGGTTTCCTCCCCTACCACGCGAGAGCCCCGATGACGACAAAGATTATGAAAGGCGCGCACTTCACCGTCTTCACCCTTTATCACTACGGCACGTTCATTCGCCAGATCCTGACATTTATAATCACCCGGATTCGGGATATCGGATACATGCCCAACCCAGAACCAGTTACGCAAAAAAATCCGCTCGATCTCTAGCTGATTTAGCTCTTCGTTATTGAAGGTCCATGCGGGCAGGCCATTGCGTCCGTTACCGGTTTGACTGAAAATTTTCTCTGCCGTGGTAAAGTTCATCACTTCGATTCCATTTAAGATTTATTCAGGCTGCCAAATCCCCTCGTCGATGCAGTCCTGCATGGCGAGTTCGACTCCACTACGTAAAATCAAAATCATTTCATCGATTTGGTCTTTGTTTATAGTCAAGGGTGGTGACATGACACACATGTTAATAATAGGTCGTACGATCAGTCCGAGTGCCTGACAATGCTTGTCGATTCGATTGCCCAATTCATAATCCAGCTCAAGGTCGCCAGCACCCTGATTAAGTTCACACTCCACGCACCCCATTAAACCGACCCCACGTACATCACTAACAATCGGAATATCCCGCAGCGTCTGCAATTGTTGCTGAAAGTAAGGCCCGACAGCCTGCACATTTTCGAATAGTTTCTCACGCTTCATGATTTCCAGGTTTTTCAAGCCGGCGGCAGCGGCTACGGGATGACCCGAATAGGTAAAACCGTTCGAGAATACGGTGCTGTCACCACCGCAGGCATTTAATTCATCGAGCAGACGATCAGATACCAATACCGCTCCCATCGGCACGTAACCCGAGGTCAAACCCTTGGCAGTGGTAATTAAATCAGGCTGAATACCAAATACCGCTTCCGAGGCAAAACAATGGCCGAGTCGACCAAAGCCGGTAACAACCTCATCCGATAAATACAGCATGTCGTACTTGCGGCAAAGTTCCAGGCAACGCGCGTGGTAACCCTCAGGCGGCACGATGACGCCACCCGAAGCCAGGATCGGTTCCGAGACAAATACTGCGCAGTTGTCGGGCCCGGTTTGCAGAATCTGTTTTTCCAGATTAGCCACGCACTGCTCAAGGAAGTCGGCATCAGACTGCCCGGGATCTTTATATAACGGATGCGGTGCGGGAATGTGGTGAACCAGGTCATCGGCAAAATCAAGATAATTCTTATCCCGCTCCTTTCCAGAGACGCTAGCGCCAAGGTAGGTACTACCGTGATAGCCTTTTTGATGCGCGATAATGCCTTTCTTTTGAGGTTTACCGCGCACATTGTTATAAAACTGCACGAAGCGTAAGGCTGAATCGACCGCGGTAGAACCACAGGTGGTAAAAAACACGTGATTCATATCTCCGGGTGCTTCTGCCGCAATCTGGGCACTAAACTGTGCGGCCGGCCCGGTAGTCAGAGACCAGGGCGAAGCATACGGCAGCTGCATAATCTGGTCATATACGGCCTGCGCCATTTCTTCCCGGCCATGGCCAATATTGACGCACCACATACCCGCAGGCGCATCGAGTAATCGATGGCCATCACTATCATAAACGTAAACGCCGTCGCCACGTTCGAGAACGGTACGCTGATTCTCTCCGAGCTTGGCAATATCATCCCAGGGATGGATAAACTGGTTATCGTCTCGTCTCAACTCTGTTGTTTTACCTGACATGTCACACCCGAAGTTCAAAAGAAAAATGCATTCTATATAGATTCACAATAAATTCAATCATTTCAACCATATAGAGACTTTCATTGACTACGCATTCAGTTTTTTATAAAATTTTGTTCGGAAGTATTTAACGGAGCAGTAATTGAACGCCCTCAGTGTCACTGAAAAAAATTTTCATAACCGTAGCCGTGTCCGACAAAGCCAGTTCCGCAAGCAGCAATTAATCGAGGCAACTATTGACTGCATCGATAAACTTGGTCTGTCACAAACCACTTTAGCCCATATTTCGAAACGCGCCGGGGTTTCGCAGGGTAATCTTATATTCCATTTTCGAAGCAAGGATTTATTACTCCAACAAGCTTTGCGTCACCTCAGTGAAGAATATTTAAACAATTGGAAGTCAGCACTAAACAAAGCTAAAAACAACCCGATTGAAAGACTTTGCGCCCTGGTTACAGCTTCGTTTGAGCCTGCTATTTGTACTCGAAAAAAAATCAGTGTCTGGTATGCATTCTGGGGTGAAGCCCGTTCACGCCCTGTTTACATGTCTCTTTGCGGCGATCACGACCAGGCCTTTTCCGGAGCTTTAAGAAACCTGTGCCATGACCTTGGAAAAGTTACTAATGCCACCCTTTCGGCTGACTCCGCCTCTATTACGATAGAAGCCATGATCGATGGCCTTTGGCAAAATTTCCTAATCGGACCGGCAGGCTTTAATCGGCAGCAGGCAATTCAAGAAATATTGCAATTAGTTTCTATTATCTATCCAGATGAATCGAAATCGATTCAACAACTGGCTAACAATTCACGAGGAATAACGCGGTAGAATCTACAGGCGCACAATACCTGATTGACACCCATAACTTTAGTGATCACAATTAACCGCATAAAAAGGTGTATTAATTAAGTTTCAGTACAGCTATTTAAGATATATTATTCTATAGAATCACGTATGTAACAGCTATCCGATATCAAGATTCAATCCACTGGAGGAAAACAATGAAAATATCGAAAAAACCCATTACCGGCCTACTTACCACGGCAATGATAGTCGGCTCGTCCGCCGTCAGCGCAGCCGGTTCGCTCAACGTCAGTAACTGGGCGGAATATATTGCCGAAGACACTATCGCCAACTTTGCCAAAGAATACGATGTTAAAGTTACCTACGATAACTACGATTCGTCACAAGCTATCGATGCCAAATTGCTGGCTGGTAGCTCAGGCTATGACGTCGTGGTTCATGCTGGTGCAGCGACAGCCCGTTTAATATCAGGTGGCGGCATTCTACAAAAAATAGATGTATCGAAATTAACCAATCTCAGCCACATGGATGCATCTGTCATGGAACAACTTTCGAAGAACTGGGATCCAGGTAATAGCTATATGGTTCCTTACATGTGGGGCACGCATGGTGTTACCTTCAATAAGGAACTGGTACTTAAAACCTACCCGGATGCACCTATCGGCTCGCTCGATTTGATTTTCGATCCCAAGCATATGAAAGAGCTGGCAAAGTGCGGCGTTGCCTTCCTCGACTCACCCAACGACATAATCCCAATGGCGTTAGCTTATATGGGACTCGACCCAGCCTCAACAAATAAGGACGACTACAAGAAAGTTGGGGAAATGCTGCAAAAAGTCCGCCCGTATATCAAAACCTTTGATAACTACGCCTACCAGAGAATGCCTCAGCGCGAATTCTGTGTATCGGTTACCTGGGGCCCTGATGGACTACTGGCCATGTCTGGCGCAGAAGAAGCCAACACCGGCGTCGTCCTCGATTTCTTCCTGCCGGAAGGAGATGGGGCCGCTCGACTCTGGGTTGACGGCTGGGTTATTCCTGCTGATGCGAAAAACCTCGAGAACGCACATTTATTTCTGGACTATATGATGCGCCCGCAAGTAGCCGCGAATGACTCCAACTATACCTGGTACGCGACCGCCAACTATTCAGCTAAAAAAATGGTTGATGAAGCGGTTACCAGCAGTGCGGCCGCTTTCCCAACGCCAGATCAGGTTGCCAAAATGTACACACTGGCTGTTGTTCCGCCAAAAATTGAAAGGATTCGAACCCGCACCTGGACTAACTTCAAAGCGGGGAATTAAACCCTCAACCCCGGACCGGAGTGATATCATGTCGCTCCGGTTTTTTTATGACTGGCTTATCGTTGCGGAGCTGTTCCATGCCTGATCCTTCTCTCTACATAGACCGACCCTGGACAGACCCTGAGGCCGAGCCCTTCATCAAGGTTCAGGGCATCAGCAAACAGTTTGGTTCTTTCACCGCAGTGGATAATGTCGATCTTGATATTTACAAGGGGGAATTATTCTCTCTGTTAGGCGGCTCGGGATGCGGCAAAACAACCTTACTCAGAATGCTGGCCGGGTTTGAGACACCTTCGTCCGGCAGTATTTTTATCGACGGCGTTAATATGAATGAAGTGCCCCCCTATGAGCGCCCGGTCAATATGATGTTCCAGTCTTACGCTCTGTTTCCGCACATGACCGTCGAAGACAACGTCGCCTATGGGTTAAAACGCGATGGCATTGCTCGTCAGGAAATCAGACAACGGGTCGACGAAATGCTGGAAATGGTCGAACTTAGCCAGTTTTGCAAACGCAAGCCCCACCAGTTATCCGGCGGCCAGCGTCAACGAGTCGCACTGGCCCGCTCACTAGTGAAACGCCCCAAGGTGCTACTGCTCGATGAGCCTCTGGGTGCACTAGATAAACGATTACGCGAACAAACCCAGTTCGAGCTAATGAATATTCAGGAACAGCTTGGTGTAACCTTTGTGGTGGTGACTCACGACCAGGAAGAGGCGATGACGCTATCCACACGGATCGCAGTGATGGATGCCGGACGATTCATGCAAATTGGCACACCGACTGAAATTTACGAATTCCCCGAATCACGACAGGTTGCGAATTTTATCGGCAACGTCAATATGTTTCGTGGCAGAGTCACCGAAAACGGTGCCGATCATGTTATCGTCGAAAGCAAACAGCCAAAATGTGTGTTTTATGTCGATCACGGAATCGAACTTCAGGAGGGCAACAAAGTATGGATCGCGCTGCGCCCGGAGAAAATCAGAATATCAAAACAGACACCAGATGACACAGGCCCCAATCAGGTTAAAGGCATTGTTCACGATATCGCCTATCTT
>JAOUJX010000124.1 GCA_029882955.1 Gammaproteobacteria bacterium | reverse complement strand
GCGCGAAGTTGCCTTTGCGCTGGGATTGGAGGCAGGGCAAATTAATGAAGCGGTAACCGTATTGAAAGCCTGTTATCGCGCCTTTCGAGATCTCGATGCGACGATGGTTGAAATTAATCCACTGGTAGTGACCAAAGACGGCCGACTGGTCGCACTCGACGCAAAAATGGGTTTTGACGATAACGCCCTGTTTCGACGCCAGCAAATCTCTGAGTTACGCGATAAATCACAGGAGGACCCTCGCGAGATGAATGCTGCCGACCGGGGCCTGAGCTATGTCGGGCTCGACGGTAATATCGGTTGTATCATCAATGGTGCCGGGCTTGCCATGGCCACTATGGACATGATTAAACACGTCGGTGGCGAACCGGCTAACTTTCTCGATATTGGCGGCGGCGCCTCTCCGGAACGCGTCACCAAGGCCTTTAACCTGGTGCTTTCGGATGTAAATGTTAAAGCTATCCTGGTCAATATCTTCGCTGGTATTAATCGTTGTGACTGGGTCGCCGAAGGTGTGATTCAGGCCATGGATAAACTCGAGGTGAACGTACCCGTCATTGTCCGGCTTTCCGGTACTAACGAGGAAGAGGGCAGACAGATACTGGAGAGCAGTAATATCGACCTGATTACGGCCGATACGCTGGCCGAGGCCGCCGAAAAAGCCGTCTCAGCAGCAAGCCTAAAGGAGGACCGGGCATGAGTATTTGGCTAAATGAAAAAACACCGGTCATCGTCCAGGGTTATACCGGTAAGATCGGTACCTTCCATGCGCAGGAAATGATCGAATACGGTACCAACGTCGTAGGTGGTGTCACTCCGGGCAAAGGCGGAAACAGGCATCTGGACTTACCCGTATTTAACACGGTAAAAGATGCCGTTGAAGGATCCGGCGCGGAAGCCAGTGCAGTCTTTGTACCCCCACCATTTGCAGCCGATGCCATCATGGAAGCTGCGGATGCGGGAATCAAGTATTGTGTCTGTGTTACCGACGGCATTCCGGCTCAGGACATGATGCGAGTAAAGCGTTATATGCGTCGCTACAAAAAAGAAGAGCGTATGTGCCTGACCGGGCCTAACTGCGCCGGCACCATCAGCCCGGGCAGGGCGATGATGGGTATCATGCCGGGGCATATTTACATGCAGGGCAATGTCGGCCTGATTGGGCGCTCAGGCACACTGGGCTACGAAGCCGCATCACAAATGAAAGCCAGAGGGATTGGGATTAGCACCAGCGTCGGGATCGGTGGCGATCCAATTAATGGTAGTTCATTTCAAGATCACCTGGAGAAATTCGAGGAAGATCCAGGCACCGATTTGGTGGTTATGATCGGTGAAATCGGTGGTCCGCAGGAGGCTGCCGCAGCCGAATTCGCACGGGATCACATGAGTAAGCCAGTGCTGGCCTATATCGCAGGATTGTCTGCACCGAAAGGACGGACCATGGGCCATGCTGGAGCGATCGTCACCAGTACAGGCGAATCAGCGGCTGAAAAAGTCGAAATATTACGAGAAGCCGGGGTTGGAATTATTGTTTGGCCATCAGAGTTTGGGTTGGCGATTGAGGAGGCTCTGGGCAGGTTTTGAGAAAAATGATATAAGGCAATTTCAGCAGGTTAGTTAGAGGGGGTAAGTACATGGAAAAAATAAAAGTCATATTCGTTTGCATGGGTAATATTTGCCGATCTCCTACTGCCCATGGTGTTTTCCAGAGTCTGGTCGAAGAACAGGGACTTGGTGATTTAATCGAAGTTGAATCGGCGGGAACGCACGGATATCACATCGGTAATCCGCCTGATTCCCGTTCTCAGGCAACGGCATCTAAATATAATATAGATCTTTCAGGCCTGCGAGCGCGTCAATTTTTATCGAGAGACTTTATTGATTTTGACTATGTCATCGGTATGGATCACGCAAATATTGAGAATATGCTATCGATTAAGCCAGCTCAATCATCGGCCAGGCTAGATCTCATGCTGTCATACTCCGACAAGTATGACGAAAAAGAAGTCCCGGATCCTTATTTTGGTCACGATGGATTCGACCAGGTATACGATATGATAAGGGATGCCTCTGCCGGTTTGCTGCGCTTTATTCGTACACAGCATTCGCTTTAAAGTACTAAGGTGAAAATCCTGCTAACAGTAAGGCTTTGACCACCGCGTCGATATTTATTTTGGAAAGCCAGCTTTTCTCGCGCTCAATCCTATTCCGAGCAGTGAATACCCAAACCCAGCCAGACGGTCTATAAGTTCAGTGTTGGATTGTCAGAAAATCAAAAAGACCTTTGAGACTGATTGGCGAGATGAGCTGAAAAAATTCTAATCTCTGGTAGGGCGTAAGCTGATTCTACTACTGAGACGTTTAGCAATCCATTCAGAACCATCGAAAGGAAGGGTATTGGCGTTAGCCTGAAGTTTGTTAAACCGAAAAATCACCTGGCGATCCAGCAGGATGTATCGGATACGGTAAGGTAACATTTTGCTGGGCGAATCATTAAACTAGTTGGAGAATTGCAGGACGATTTGTAGTCAACAATGACGTTGACTCCAAATAGCGGTCTTTGCTTTGTCTCACGGCATTAATATCTAATAAAACTAAGGTTAAATCATTCTGAAATTACCCTGTTTGGGTGATGCCGTCGTATGTTAGGAGTGATATCTTTTCATCACGGTGGAATCGATTTAACTAGGGTAGAGACATGAAAAAAATATTGAATACATTACTCATTTCGGCGATAGCAATTAGTTTCAATGTGGACGCTTCCACTTTTACGACTTTGACCGGTTCATCAGGTGATGAATACTATACAGGAATAGTCAGTGACGGTGAAATCACGGCCCAATCTTGTACAGTTGATTGTGATTTCCTCGGAGGTCTTAGTATTGATCCCATTATTGCTTACACCTTTCTTAACAATTCCGGGGATTCAACGGAAATTGACTGGATGACAGCTGTCCTTGATGAGTTAGTAACTACCGGATCAATAATCGACTATGACCCAATTACCAGTATTGAAAAAATAGAATTTGATACAGACGCCGATGTAGACGCATATTGGACTGATTTAGGCCTTGGAAATGATGCGGTCGATGAAAGATATTATACTGGAGATTTGGATTACGGAACTGAATACTATTTGCTTAAAGCAGGCCAGGGGAATTTGACATATGATACTTTCCTCTACGAAAACGCAGAAAGTTTATTTCAAGCAACAATTGACCTGACCTGGCTAGAGGGCTTCTCGGAACTCACAGGCCCTACTTTCGATATATATCGGGTAAGCCACATTTCCGCTGTCCCAGTCCCCGCTGCCGCCTGGCTCTTTGGCACTGCTTTGCTAGGGTTCGTCGGATTTGCGCGCAGAAGGTCAGTATAGAACCCGGCTTTGCCATCATTAAAAAGGTGATTAGCGGGGGGCGATAAACGTAGATTTTCGACTTCTTTGATGAAAGTACTTCTTAGTTGTACCCCATGAAATTTGGCCCGCTTGTTTAATCCGTCGATAATTTTGATCGCACGCTTCGCATCCGTCGTCGGTGAGGAGATGTTTCTTTTCTGAACGTAGGGATCAATATTAAGGTAGCTTATGTTGATATTCCTTCACACCACAAAACGACTGGCAATATCGATTACGCTTCCATTGCTCGACAAAGATTCATCGCAATTGTTTTAATAGTGGCAGTCCTACCATCAGACGGATCAGTTTGACCGGTTCCCCCAGTCTTCGGCGTGTAGTGCGGACTAAACGTTTGTTCGAAGTTTTGTCAGGGAATCACTGCTGCTAAATACAGTAGGGGGGTCGGTAGGGTCGAGCTGTGTTGTGAAATATATCGGTGCCGAACAAATTCGGGGGGAAGTCCATCCGTATAGCTTGAGAGATATCGTCGATAATGTGTCCGCTCAAATGCATCGGCTATATCACCCCGGGTGTCGTGTGATATCGGGCTCTAATTTGTCCCGCATGAATGAAGACAAGCCCGATGAGTTATATGAAGCCCTTTTTACTCGGCTGCTATCGCGTTGCCAGGGACGTTCATCGGGACATGGTTTCCATTTCAAAGGTCCACTCTATTCATAGGATGCTTCTACGATTAATCTTTGTTTGTCGGTATTTCCCTGGCCCGACTTTCGTACCATCAAAGGCGCGATCAGATTACACGTCGGATTGAATCATTCGGGTTATCTGCCTGAGTTTGTGGCGATTACTGAAGGCAGTATTCACGAGGTCAACATTGGTAAATTATTGAGTTTCCCCAAAGGCAGCATTATCGCAATGGACAAGGGGTATAATGGCTATAGCTGGTATAAGCAGTTGACCGACAAGGAAATATTCTTTGTTACCCGGCTTAAGACGAATACAAAGTATCGGGTTGTCAGTCGTCGATCGGTATTGAAAAATAAAGGCTTAGCCTGTGATCAGATCATCGAATTTACGGGCGCCCAGTGTGTTTATTTGATACTGGCATTCATCAAGCTGCAATCTGGACTTTCGAAAAGTATGCAGCAAATACTCAGGTTATTACAGCTCAACCTGTTTGAAAAACTAGACTTGATGGACTTGCTTCGCGGTGAGCTCATACGTGACAACAATCCTGATATTAATCAGTTGGTTTTGATATGAAAGTTAACGGGACAGCAGTGAATTACAATCAAAAAGTTGGGGTATTTTTCAGAGCTAACTAAATTAGGCTGATTTAGCTTACGACAGATAAATTGCAATATCGGTGATTTATATATCGACCTAACTTCCCAACTACGTCTTTTGCCTTTCCTTTTGCGTGACTAGCGGCTTTGTGAGAAGAAGCTTAAGTTGCCTATAGACCGGGGATTCACACCGATAGTGATGCAACATCCCTAGTATGCGTCATCCCTAATTAGCGCAGGAATTGTCTTCAGCATAATTTTGATATCCAGCCAAAATGACCAATTGTTAATATACTGTAAGTCGTATTCCACTCGTTTTTCCATTTTTCCCAGCGTGTCGGTTTCACCGCGAAAACCGTGGATCTGTGCAAGACCGGTAATTCCGGGCTTAATACGATGCCTCGCAAGGTAGGCGTTAATGCGTTTTGCATACTCAACGTTGTGCTCAACGGCATGTGGGCGCGGACCGACTAACGACATTTTGCCAATTAGTACATTAAACAGCTGCGGTATTTCATCGATGCTGGTTTTACGAATGAATTTACCGACCCGGGTGAAACGTTCATCATTAACCGTTGCCTGCTCGACTGTGCCACTATTTGGCTGATTAATTTTCATGCTGCGGAATTTCCAGATAGGAAAAACCTCGCCATTCCAGCCGGTACGGTTTTGCTTGAAGATGGCGGGTCCCGGAGATTCCAGCTTAATTATGACGGCGACTACGGCCATTAGCGGACTTAACAGGATAAGGGAAACTAACGCTATAAAGCGATCCTCGATAGCCTTTAGTGCGCGATAGTTGCCTATCAGAGGGGACTCTGACAAGGTGAGCAGAGGGATGCCAGCTAATTCCTTGACACTATGGTTGACAAGATTCATCGAAAAAATATCCGGTGCCCAATGGATATCGACGTTCTCGCCGACCAGGTCGAGGTAAATATCCTCCGCCAGGTGCGAGTTCTCTAGAGACACGGCAATATAAACAGTCTTGACCCGGTTAGTTCTAATGACATCGATTATGTTCTCCCGGCCTCCGAGTATCGGAACTGTAATGTCTTCATTTTTTTTGGTTATCTGAATTCTGCCGATAGCCTTTTCCTGAATCCAGGGATTGCTATTGATACTGTCGTACAGATGGCTTACCAGCGGTCCGCTGCCAACCAGCAAGACATTGTGACTATCGGTTTGCGAGTGCGATGTCTGGACCTGAAAACCGATAAATAATAGTCGGTTAATAAGCTGTCCGGAAAATGTAATTATTAAAATGGCTGGCAGCGCCGGACTCGACAGCTGCTCGAAATAGTGCGCCATGATGAAAACAAACAGGGTTATGGAAAAACTGATTGACCAGGCCAGGAGGAGTGTTCGAACCGACTTGAGAAGACTACCGTAATGTCGATAAATCCCCATTCGATCATACGTGATCCCTGTAACCGCCAATAATATGATCAGAAAAATGGTATCCAGAACGTTGATGAAGCCCTGGAAGTTGTAAAATGTAAAATAGACAGTAAGTATAAGGATAATCCCATCGATCGCTGCTTGTAAAGTCGAAGCCAGTGACTTGCGACGTTGTAACAACGGGCGTTGGGGGTGGATTCTGTTATTTGATATTAATGTAGACACTATAATTCGTTACCTTCCTTACAACTTGTAATAGTAGTTTTAGTGGCAAGTCTCTGGCATCGCCCAAACAGGGTAAATTGTAGTAATTCACCATGTTTTAGATGATTTGGGTGCGATTTGATTGTTCGGATAAGGTTGGTGTAAATCTACAAATTATTAGAAGTATGCCTACCTCCGTCTATAGCTCTACTCAAGCCCTGCATTAAGAAAGGCTTTGTGCTAATCATCGAGCCTTACTATATATTTCAGCCCGCTTTTGATCGCCTGCGGTGGGCAAATGGTCCGGTAAGTAATAGCTTAATCAGTTCACTCTGCCTGGAAACACCGGTCTTTCTGAAAATCGATTTCAACTGTGAGCGGATAGTATGTGCGCTATGATTTGAGGTGGTAGCAATATTATCAATACTATGACCATTGGCAATACTGATAGCGACCTGGGCTTCAGAGGGGGTGAGATTATAGACGCTAACCAGATTGTCGACCGATATGGGTTGATCGAGGCCTGAGTCACTCAGGAAAACAGCAACCTTCGCACCCTCATAGTCCAGATCTGAAGTGAGTAGATGTGCGTGCAAGGGTGTGACCAGTAATGGCAACGGGGCAGATACATCTGGATGAGTTACCCCGATAGAAATGCTCTGCTTCCATGAATCTCCGGAGTCAACCAAAGCGGTTTGCTTAATCGTTCTACGTAATTCTTTGTCATCTTTGCTATTTAAAAGAAACAAGCCTTCTTTACCTAGGGACAGTGCTGGATGCTCTTCGATAATAGCCTTCGCTGTCGGGTTGATGTAAACAGCCTGGGCATTCCGATCATAGAGGATTATGCCAATTACCAGTCGATCGAGCCCTTTAAGCAGAGCATCCTGTTTCAGGCGAAGTCGAGTAAATTCGGCATGAATATCCAGAGCTCGCTTGAGGTGGGGTACGATATCGTTAATCACACGTATATCACCTTTACCCCAGGCACCTGTTTCCTCATCACGCAACACCGCGATGGCAGCTTTATGGGATTCGTTATTGAGGAACTGAATTCTACCGAGATAATATATCCCTTCTGGTTTCATCCAGTTTTCATAAAATTCGGACTCGACATCGGAATGACCGTTAATTCCCGGACTGAAGAACTGACATAGCGAATCATTTTTCTCAGCATCGCTCGACGTTTTGTCAAATAATCTATCGAGTTTTTCAAACTGTTTGTTGTAATTTTGTATCATATGCGTCGGACAGCCGAACTGCGCGATAGTACTCGCGATGCCTTCATGCTTATCCAGGTAGTAGAGGCAGGCCATTTTAGAGTTGGTTAATACAGCCACTTCCTCTAATACGTAATCCCAGTTAGCTGGATCTACTGTGGCTTTGTAGATTTCCGGAATAAGAGTTGCTGATCGTCTTCTGTCCATTTGGAGCTGTTTTTCCTTGAAGCTTAATTAAATAATATTTGTTTAAATTATTAAACACCTTAACCCATTTGAGGTATATGTATCAATATCAGAATTCTATTAATGAAAGAGTGATCTAAATCACGAAAATAAAAAAATCTAAGGAGGCTCTGGCCGATTGATGTTTTGAGCACTGGATTTATTTCTGATCAGAATTTCCACGTATTGATCCTGTTTATTGCGGTAATTGACTGGTGTTTTTGGTCAATCACCGTATTTCAGGCACAGTGACCCCGCTAAACAGCCAATAAATGCTTCTTAGCAAGCACCAGATTGACCATGCACATTTGATAAATACCGCATACGCATTTTTATCGAGTCCCATATAGCGGATTTTTCTATTTCCAGACCGGTAGTCGCTAGCATCCCACCGTTTGCTAGTTCCTTTGGTTGCATTTACCGCGTTTACTATTTCGTTGCACTGTTTCAGACACATCGATTAATTGCGCCCCTCATAATAAACCGTCCTGTTCCATTACTACTATATGGCTTAATGATTGGTTTAAGCGTATTGCCTGTTGATCCATGTTCGAGGTATGCTGATATATATTGGTTAGTAATGAGATACAATCTCATGGTATATAAAGATAAAGGGAGGTTGTTTCTCGTTATCTTGTCTGGTTATAGTTGGGGAGTCAGGTATGAAATTAAAAACCATCAAATTACAAAGGCCGGTGATCGGCTTAATAATTATGACCTGGTCTATGATGGCTATTTCCGAAGAGGCCTACACACTTAATCCGGGCGATATTTTAAGTATCTCAGTGTGGAGCGAGGACGCGCTACAGCAGGAAGTTATGGTGTTACCCGATGGCACAATTTCGTTTCCCCTGGTAGGAATACTTAAGATTTCATCGAAGACGCCCGCCCAGGTCCAGGATCAAATAAAACAAAAACTATCGAGAGTTATCCCGGACCCGGAAGTTAATGTCACCGTAACGTCAGTTAGCGGAAATAACATCTTTATCATTGGTAAGGTGAACAACCCCGGGCAAATGACAATGATTCGCCCGACCGATGTGATGCAGGCTTTGAGCCTTGCAGGTGGGCTGACTGCTTATGCCAAGTCGAATAGTATCCGTATTATCAGACGAACCGATAAAGGACAGGAAGTCATCAATTTTGACTATACCAAGATTACCGAAGGTAAAGCTCCGGAAACCAATGTCCTGCTGAAAAGCGGCGATACCATCATCGTTCCGTAGTTCTGCGGTTGATGAACTCATGGAAAATACAAAATCCAGAACTTATGACAGATAGAGTATCTTCAAGATTCGCAACCATGGGCCATAAAGCCGGGCTTTACTGCCTGTTATGCATGAGCTTTTCATATACTGCGAATTCGCATGCCCTCAACTGGGATAGTAATTATGGTGCAAATATCACCGCCGGTTACGATGATAATTTATCTCTTACATCAACCAATGAACTCGATACAAGCTTTAGTAAGCTCGGCCTGTTTGCAAGTGCCGAAGGTAGTACCGAGCTTACCAGCATAGAATTACTTGCCGGTATCAATAATGACAGCTACTCAGCCCCATCGGTAGACGATCGCACTACGGGTAATTTATCGATATCTTTGCGTAATCGAAGTGAGAGACGACAATCTCATCTGCAGGTTTCATATCTGATCGAACCGACGATCGAAACTGAATTGCAGGATACTGGTATCATCGAAGATGGTAGCAGGGATGCGCTGAGTGTATCGCCCGGTATGACTTATGCGTTTGACGAAAGAAACTCACTTTCTATAAACCTGGGTTTCACTGATGTTGGCTACGACAATATTCCGCTCACCGATTATCAGGATACTTCCTTCTCGTTTGGTTGGGGATATCGACTGGATCAAACGAGCGATTTTTCAACCAGTTTGAGTGTCTCGCAGTACGAACCAGTCAGTGAAGCCAGCACAGACACCGGCAATTTGAGTATTGGCTACAATATCAGTACATCGGAGGCCACAACTTACCGCTTCTCAGCAGGCTACAGCGAAGTCGATGGATCTGCTAACCAGCAGACCGGCTCTACCTATAGCATCGGGATCAGCAATATTCGTGACGAGCGCAACAGCTTTTTACTTACCGCCGCTCGACGCTTCCAGGCCAGTGGACTAGGTGCTGTTAGAGAAGAGGATCACCTCAGTCTGAGTTGGGCGCATGCATTCTCTGAAAAAGCGCAGGGGGTACTTTCAGCTGACTTTATCGGAACCGATGAGCGTGATTATTTCGAAATACAACCGAGCATCAGTTATCGACTATCTGAAAAATCTTCAATTTCAGGAAATTACCGCTTTAGACAGCAGGATGATGCGACAGCAGGAGATGCTGAGTCCAATAGCCTGCTGATTACACTTTCGTATCAGCTATAAATATGCCTCACGAGTCTACCTATACCATGGAAGAAGATGTAAAGAGTATCGGTGATTATATTTCGATCGCCTGGCGACGAAAATTCCAGATAATAATACCCTTCATCATCGTACTGGCGA
>JAOUJX010000486.1 GCA_029882955.1 Gammaproteobacteria bacterium | reverse complement strand
GATTAAATAGCACCTTTTCCCAGATTGATGAAGCCATTGCGATGGCTACTATGTATACCGCTAACCACCTCAAGGTACGAGCCATTGCATCGCTAACCGAATCGGGTTCAACTGCCTTGTGGATGTCGCGCATTAGCTCAGGTATTCCGATTTACGCGCTATCACGTCACGAATCAACCAATCGTAAAGTAAACCTGTATCGAGGCGTGTTTCCTATTTATTTCCCTACGGTGCACACCAACCATGCTGAGGCCAATGAGGAAGCCATCGATTTGCTGAAAAAGCGCAACGTTGTCCAGGATGGTGATCGTGTGATTATTACCAAAGGCGATTTAATGGGTACAGGCGGAGGAACCAATGCAATGAAGATTGTCGAAGTCGGTAATATGCCGCAGTTTGTGGGGTAATGCTGGGCAGGTTGATGAAAACGCTTGAGGCGATGATTGAGTACGTGAAGGGCTTAGTATACGGATTCGAGCCTCCTCTGGTTAAGGATAGGGAACGGGTTGTTCCCGCTACGGAAGGTGTGGTTTTATTACCTGATGCCGATGATGGTTATTCGACGTTGTCGGGTCGCATTCTTTATATCGAAGATAATCTGATGAACCTTCAGCTAATGGAAGGTATTGTCAGTCTATGTGATGGGTTGACCTTGATTTCAGCACATAATGCCGAGTTGGGATTATTGATCGCCGAAAAGTATATGCCGGATCTGATTATTCTCGATATCAATCTCCCTGGTATGAGTGGTTTCGAAACCCTCGAAAAGCTGAAGGAAATGAATATTGTTCCCGCTATACCGGCGATAGCATTAAGCGCGGCGGCTAACGAGGAGGATGTCGCAAAGGGGCTTGAGGCCGGGTTCGAGAAATATCTCATCAAACCAATGGGTGTTCTGGATATATTACAGACGATTAAATCTGCGTTAGCGAATTAACTCGGCGCCGACGACTTTCGGATCAGACCATAAGAAAAAATTGCCAGGCCTGTCCAAATGCCAATAAAGCCAGTCAGTCGATGACTATCGAGGGATTCGCCCAAAAGAAAGATGCCGGAGAGAAACTGTAAACTCGGCGTGATATAAAACAGAATGCCAACCGTCGTCATCGGTAGCATGCGTGTCCCCGCAGTGAAAAAAGCCAGTGGCAGGACTGTCAACGGACCCGCTACGATAAGTAACCAGTCAGTACCGATATCGAGCTGTAAAAATACCGCCTGATCCTGGTAGTGAATCCAGAACAAACAGCCCAGCGTTAACGGTAGCAGAATAAGCGTTTCGATAAATAGTCCGGGAATCGCGTTGGTACTCATCGCTTTTCGTAGCAAGCCGTAAGCGGCAAAACTAATACCGACAGCCAGACCAACCCAGGGAATGGCTGATGTGCTGAAAATGTAATATAAAACGCCGAGCGCGGCGAAAATGATCGCGATTGATTTTAATTTATCGATACGTTCCCGGAAAACCACAACGCCTGTTATCACATTGAATAATGGCGTTAAGAAATAGCCCATGCTGGCTTCGACTACGCGATGATTGACGACTGCCCAGATGTATATGCCCCAATTGAAGCAGATTACCAGGCTTGAAATAAATAACAGCCGCATGGCCGGCCAGGACTGCAAAGCCGTCGATACCTGCTGACGTCGACGAATACTAATGATGACTAACACAAGCAATACGGGCATCGCCCAGAGCATCCGATGGAGTAAAACTTCGAGTGCCGGAACGTGGTTCAATAATGCCCAGTAGAGCGGGAAAAGCCCCCAGCCGACATAGCCGATAAGGATGGTCAGGTATCCGCGCATGTTAGAATTTTACCGGCTGGCGTGAAATATCGGGGGTAGGACCTGTTGATAGTCGCAGTGGAAAACCGGATAGGTACAGTGCGGGACTAAGTCGGCAACGTTATCCATACCTTTTTCATGTTCGGCTTCGACCCGATTGAGGATAACCGCTGCTATCGGAAGATATCGGCTTTCAACCGCCTGAATGGTTAACAATGCCTGATTGACTGCACCGACACGATCATTCACTACGATGATAGTGGATAACTGTAAACAGCTGGCCAGATCGGCATTGAGACCATCTTCGGCTATTGGCGAGTAAAATCCACCCGCACCTTCGACAAAGAGTAGCTTGTCATCATCATCTCGCGAACAGGCATCAATCAAGTCTGCGATAAGTAGCTTTCTGCCCTCGAGGCGGGCTGCTCTATGCGGTGCCAGCGCGGCTTTGAATCGATTCGCGGCAACTCGCGACATTGATTCGGCAGCTTTATTAGCCGCGCTTAATTTAGTTGCATCGGCAGCTATCAGTTGGCCGGTTTCATCAGGGATACAGCCCGACTCGGCCGGTTTGCGGACCTCAATTGCTGTGCCGAGCTGTCGCATTTGTCGAATCAGCTCGCAACCAATGTAAGTCTTGCCCACGTCGGTGTCGGAACCAGTAATAAAATAGCCGCTTTTGGTGATATCAATCATGCCTGCATTTTCGACAAGAAATCTCGGCACTGCAAGCGATGTTTAGCTAGAATTAATCAAACTTATTATCCGTTCGCTT
>JAOUJX010000485.1 GCA_029882955.1 Gammaproteobacteria bacterium | reverse complement strand
GCGGTGTAGCCGTGGTGCAGGGCCTGGAGGATTACGAGTGTCAAGCAGAGGAGCTGGCATTTGTTAAAGCGGTTGCCCAGGGTTTGATGGATGTGAAGGAAGGCGAGACGACTGATATTCGTGAGGTGAAAATCAGACTAGGTATCCAGTAAGTGCTTATTTCTTTTACCAGGTCTGCGATTGAAGATCTTGAGGGCATCAAATACTATTACCAGGATCAAGGCGTTGCAAATAATGGAGATGAGTTTGTTAGCGCTATCATGAAGCGAATTGAAACACTTGCCAGTCACCCCGATATAGGTAGGATTGTTGCAGAGTTAGAGGATAATCATATTCGTGAGCTAATCCACCCGCCTTTTCGAGTTGTATACTTTCGTGAGAGCGATTCAATTAAAATAATTCGAGTATGGCGTAGCGAAAGGCTACTCGATTTACCCGATGCAGAAGTTTAGTCTGCATGAACACTGCTTTCACTTAGGCTAGTGTTCATTGAATATTAACGAATAGAAAGCATGTTCAACCCATTCCCAGTCCAGTACATCGAGCCCGTATTCCGCCCCCCCAGCGAGGGGCGTTCGCTGATCTTCCAGGTCACTAATGGCTGCAGCTGGAACCGTTGTACCTATTGCAGTATGTATACCGCGCCGCAGAAAAAGTTTCGACCACGCGCGGAAGACGAGGTACTGGAAGAAATTCGACGCTGTGGTGAAACCGGTGTACAGGCACGTCGAGTATTTCTGGCCGATGGCGATGCGATGGTGTTGTCGATGCGTCGACTGCGAACCATATTGCAAGCCATTCAAACGCATTTGCCGAGTGTCAGTCGGGTATCGGCCTATTGTTTGCCGGGTAATCTGAAAAACAAAACTGTCGATGATTTGCGTGAGCTGGAAGCCTTAGGTCTGAAGCTGATCTATGTTGGTGCAGAAAGTGGTGATGATACGGTTCTAAAATACATCGACAAGGGTGAAACCTATGATTCCACCGCCAGTGCGTTGTTGAAGGCCCACGAAGCAGGCATCAAGACTTCGGTGATGATACTGAACGGAATGGGCGGCAAAAAATATAGTGAGCAACATGCGCTGGCATCGGCACGCCTGGTAAACGAAACTCAACCGCATTACGTTGCGACACTGGTTTTAACTTTTTATGAAGGCCCGGAGAAAGTCATCGAGGGTTTTCGGGGCAACTTTACCGAACTCAGTACACTGGAACTTTGTGAAGAGATTAAAACCTTTATCCGTGCAACCGAATTGAAGAATTCGATATTTCGTAGCGACCATGCCTCGAACCATTTGATATTGAAGGGTGTGCTGGGCAAAGATAAACCGAAGATGCTGCAGCAGATTGATCAGGCCATCGAATATTTTAAGCATCACCCTGAATTCGATCACGGTCATTTTGGCTACTAACAGAACAACAAGCGACCTGGATAGCCTGAGTATCGAGGATATTCAGGCCAGACTGCATGCCCAGAGTGAAACCACCTACGATGTGCCTCCCGAGCTACTGACTGGCAATACTCGCGAAGCTGCCGTGTTAATTCCCTTCGTGCGTATCGAGGATGCCTGGCAAATTCTCTATATCCGCCGGACTCATTTCGAAGGCGATCGACATAGCGGCCAGGTTGCTTTTGCGGGCGGGAAACGCGACCAGCAGGATGACGATCTGGCCGCTACGGCATTACGTGAAGCCGAAGAGGAAATCGGCATCAATCCAGACGATATAAAATTACTGGGTAGTATTAGTCACCATCATACCATTAGCGAATTTCAGGTAACGCCTTACGTGGCCGAACTGCCATGGCCATATCCACTAAAACTGGATGAGGTAGAAGTGGCTAGAGCCTTTACGCTGCCGCTGTCCTGGTTGGCCGAGGCTTCTAATTACCGTAGCGAGGAGCGATTGCATCCCGATTCGAAACGCCACTGGCCGGTGGTATATTACAATTACTACGACGGTGAACTGCTCTGGGGTGCGACCGCGCGTATGACGCTGACCTTGATTGATGTGTTGCGCCAGGAATAACTAGTGATATTTTTCGGTCGTGTAATGCCCCGGCTCTCGTCGACGGTGTTTGCGCATCCCGCGTGACTCTAGTTTCGCGGAGACCTCGGTAATCATTGCGGTGCTGCCGCATATCATCACCTGCGAGTCATCGGATATCTTTACATTAGCGCGATCCTCCAGATCTCCGTTTTCGATACTGGCAGGGATACGTTGATTTAAGGCGCCCTCGACCACTTCGCGAGTAATCAGGGGGATAAAACAAAATTGCTCTGAATGTTGTTCAATGATTGCTTCTATGTTTTTTCGGTAGGCCAGCTCTTCACGGTTACGCACCGAGTAGCACAGCGTGATTTTCTCAAACTTTTTCCACACGGCCTGGTTTTTCAGGATTGACAGGAAAGGACCAATGGCAGTGCCCGTAGCCATCATCCACAGGTTTCTACTGGTGGGAATTTCGCTAATGGTCAGAAAACCCGCCGACCGCTCAGCCACTAAAATCTCATCATCGGGTAGCAGCTCGAATAGCCTTGGCGACAGGGGGCCTTCGGGCACGATGTTGA